>CATWCG010000017.1:0-14168 GCA_958349165.1 uncultured Actinomyces sp.
AACGACACGCTCCCCGACCGCCAAGCGATCGAGGAGCGAGGATCGTCATACTTATTCAACTTCGTACCTCAGCCAGAACTGAGGCTTACCAGCAGAATCGACCACGATCTTTCCGTTTTCGTCAAACTTCAGCGTCGCGTACACAGTCGACTTCAGGGTGTAGATCGGAGTCCCTGCCCCCTGCTGTACCTTAAAGAAGGCATAGTCGTGGAACTCCGAGGTCGAGTCCGCCCATTCTTTCGCCTCGGTCGGCATCTGCTTGACCTCGAGGACGGTCAAATCTGTCCTCTGCAGCCCGAAGGGACACACCGTATCGAGATTCCCCGGAGGCGTGGCGCACGACGTGGTCTGCGCGGCCATCGCCTCGACCGCGGCCGCGCGCAACGAATCACTGTATGATGTATCGACCGTCACATAGCGAAGCGGGTCGGCACCGTACTTATACTCGTCTCTCGCGGCCTTGAAGGTGACCGGGTCGGCTTCGATATAGTCCCCCGGGTCGGCGGCACTCACCGTGTAGACCCCTGGATACAGCATGTAGGTCGGGGACGTGTATGGGAAATAATTGTCATCACTGACGGGCGCCGTCACGCCGCCGACGCTGAACGTCGACACATTCTTAATCCTGACGGCGATGGGAACGACTAGGGCGTTTTGGATCGTCCAGTTCTTGATGATTCCCAGTGTCGGTTTGCTTTCTTGGACTTCAAAGGGGAAGGTAAATTGGACATCGCCGACTGTCACCGTGGCGTTCACGGTGTGCTTCTTCAAGGAACTTCCTTCATCCCTATCGACGACGTCGTCGACTTCCAACAGCGAGGTTGCAGAGGCCATGACCTGGTCCGTCAGAAAGACGCGTTCATCGTTGGCCACACCTGGATCAACCATCGCTGTGGCAGCGCTGGCGTTCCCTTGTGCGAGGTAGTCCAGGTAACGGCGCACCTGCGCTTCGGGTGTACGCATTGAGTTCGCAAGGACGAAGCTGCCAACGGCTACCACCACGAGTGCAACGAGGAACAGGGTAGCGAAAAAGATGGGGGTGGCACGCTTGCGCGGACGCTGCGAGACCGCAGTGACTAAGGGCTGAACTCCCCCAGCCATCGCCGGTGCCATCGCGATCGGCTCATCCATCGGAAACTGGCCCTGTCCAGGGCTGTACGTACAAGCCGACAGCGGGGCGGACATGCCTGGCACACTCGATGACAACGTCGGCGGATCGGGGACGGGATCGTCATCCATGCCACTAGCTATCGGACGGATCGCGCTCCCGGTCACATCATCACTAGCAGCATTCATTGCTCGCTCCTCACGGCGTCCGTCGGTGATGTATCGGGTAATCCACCAGAGGCTTCCTCGACAAATGGTTACCGCGATACCACGAATGCTATCACCAGCGAAATCTCCCCGTCAAACACCTCCCACGCAGACGAATCCCCCGCATCAACGCGCCACACGAGGACGTATCTCGTTAGAATCAGGGCACGCTGAGAGTGACAGAGACGATAGGTTTGTCGTCGATCGTCACCTGGGGGACACCCCCGACAGTCAGAGCAACCGCCGCCTTCGCTTGGATGGTCAGCGAGCGCGGGGGACCATCAGCGTCACGCACGGTCACCACCGCATCTGCTGCCACGTAGGTCCCCTCGTCGGTTCCGCTGCTGAGCGTGGCCGGAAGGGTGGCGACGGCTAATTCCGTGACGGTGGATGCGCGCAGCTCGGCAGGGCACACCGCCATCGTATTGGTCCCGAGCGTGGCGCACTGCCGCACTGCCTCGCGCATGGCTTCCAGCACCTCGCCACGCAGGTCTGAGTTCAGCTGCCCATCAAGTGTGACCGACGTCGTCTCATAGGATGACGCGTGCGATCCATCTTCAACGACGATCTGCGCAGGCTGTGCGCTCACGTAGGAGCCCAGGCCCTCCGGGGTCAGGGCATAGACGCCCGGAAAGAAGACATAGTCGGTTGGTGCCGATGGGTCGTCTCCGAGGCTCGCCGCAACACCACCCACGCTGAATTCCGACACCCGTTTCCCGGAGACTGGTACCGTCACAACGAGGCCGTCGCGAATCTTCCACACCGATCTGTCGCCTTGCTCTTTCGTCTTGCGGTCAACGAAGAACGTATGCGTAAATCGGTCACCATTCACTCGCAGAGTCGCCTCGACCTTCTTGCTGCGCGAATCATAGTTATCCCGCGAAGGAGTCGTCACCGATTCGATCTCAAGTCGCGCGACGGCCGAGGCCATCACGTCGTTGGTTAAGAAACGCCGCCGCTCGTTGGGGATTCCTGGGTCAACCATCTCCAACGCCCCGACGGCATCCCCCGCCGCGAGGTACGTCAGGTATTGACGCACTTCCTCTTCAGGGGTTCCTTGGATTCGATCGACCAGCCACATGACCGGCGTCATCATGATGCTGAAAGATATGAGCGCCGGAAGCAGCAGGAGAGCGATAATCTTCTTCCTGCGCCGCGGCTCCATCTGGGCAAACTGAGCAACCCACGCGAGTGTCGACCGCCTGCGAGGAACCCCGTACTGCGGACCGGGCATCTGCACCCTCATCGCTCACACCCTTACATGCTCGGTAACTACACGGTGGTGTCAGCCTACGTCATGACGCGAGGGTTGGGCAACGACACGCGCACGCGTCGGCGTCGCGCCGTTTGGGCAAGGGTGCCCCGTTACTTCGCGGAGGCCTCGTCCTCACCCACGACCGGCAGTGCCTTCGTCGGAGGCACCGCCGCGTCTCCACGCAGGGCCGGAAGCGACAGGCCGGCGGTGGCCGGGATCTCCTCCGAAGACTCGGCGAGCTTACGCGCGAGGCGCGACATGGGACGGGACGAGGCCTGGGCCCCTTCGGTCGACGCGGTCATCCTGATGCACTCCAATCGTTGGTCGTCACGCCGCTTGGCCTCCCCGCCTACCGACGAGGACTCCAGCGGCCCACATCACACTAGTCTACGGAATCGGAGGAGAAATGATCCCACGCACCACGCAGGACCTCGCCATCGAACATCGCACACGGCGTCTCCCCGGCCGCGCATTCGCGCGCGCGACCGATCGCCCGGAACCCCTGCGGCAGTCGCGCATCGGGCGGGAAGGCCGCGAGCATCCCATGTTCCTCGCCGCCCTGGAGCACCCACCGCACGGGATCCGCCCGGCAGATCAGCGCCGGCCCCTGTAGCTTCCAGGCCTCCTCCTCGATCGAGGGCCGATCAAAGTCAATGACGACACCGGAGGCGGCGGCCATGCGCGTCGCATCTGCGGCGGGACCGTCGGAGAGATCCATCATCGCGCGGGCGCCCGCCCCCGCCGCAGCCACGCCAGATCCGAGCGGAGGCTGGGGCGAGCGGTAGGTCCGCACGAAGGGCTCGAGCTCCCCGAGCTCCTCCACACCCCGTGCGTGCGGGGCGACGTGGCCCCCCTGGAGCAGGTCCAGTCCGGCGTAGGAAAAACCGAGGGTGCCGCTCACCGCGATCACGTCACCGGGACGCGCGCCGTCGCGGCGCACAACGGGTCCGGGACAGTATCCAAACGCCGTGATTGAGACGACGAGCTTCTCCCCCGCACTCAAGTCTCCCCCCACGACGCCCGCGCCCGCCTGGCGCGCACGGTCCCCCAGGCCTTCGACCACGTCGAGGAAGACGTCGGCGTCCATGTCGCGCGGAGCCACCACCGACGCCACGAGCGCCGACGGGCGCCCACCCATCGCGTCAATATCCGCAAGATTCTGCGCCGCTACGCGCTCCCCCACCTCGTAACCGGTCGACCACGAGAGGTGAAAATGCTGATCCTCAACCATGACGTCCGTCGTCACAATAAAGGATCCTTCGGGAGCACCCACCTGGGCACAATCGTCGCCGATGCCGATGATCGTGCGCTCGCCTCGCGGGAAAGACTCGCGGAAGTGAGACACCAACTGCGCCTCGGACAGGTCACCTAACTTCATGAGACCCAGCGTAGTCGCGTGCGCGTCGCTGCGCCGCACAGGCAGGTCAGCCCTGAAGGCCTCGCACCGTCTGGGATGCGAACAGGCATGTCGCGGCCGCGCTGGCAACGTTCAGGGACTCCGCGTCCCCACTCATCGGGATCGAGACGAGCGCGTCGCACAGGCGCATGTCGTCGCCCGACAGGCCCCGCGCCTCATTACCGAACACCCACGCGTGGGACTGAGACAGACGCGAGCGCGCCGACACCCCCTGCACGAGCATCTGCGCCAAGTCGACGGATCCGGCACCGCCGCTGGTGCCCAGCAGGGCCGCGCTGCGACCATGAATGAGTGCGCGGGCGTCAGCGAAGGACGCGACCTGGCACACCGGAATATGGAAAACGGAGCCGGCGCTGGCGCGCACGACCTTCGGGCTCGAGGCGTCCACCGTGCCCGCCACGGCGATGACACCGACGGCCCCAAACGCGTCGGCCGTGCGAATGATCGTGCCGACGTTGCCGGGGTCGCGCCCCTGGGCGAGAACGACGAGGGTCTCGCCCACGCTCGGCTCGGCTAGCTCGCGCGAGATCGCATCCAACGAAGCAACCGCACAGATCCCCTGGGAGTCACCAGAGAGAGCCGCCGAGACCTCGGCGCTCACGGGATGCACCCAACGGGTCGCGCGCCGCGCAGCCTCCACGACGTCAGCGTGGGTGTCCCACACGTCCTGGCGCACATACACGTCACGCACACACTCACCGCGGTGCGTGACAAGTTCGCGCACCGCCTGCGGCCCCTCCACGAGCATCAGGCCCGAGCGCGAACGCGCCGAGCGCCCGACCAAACCCGACACCCTGCGCACGCGGTCGGCGCGGGGATTATCGAGAAGGGTCAGGCGCTCGGGAAAAGAGCTCACCTATCAGGCCTTGGGGGCGTTGACGTCGGCGGGCAGCGCGTCCTTGGCGACCTTCACCAGGGCGTTGAACGCGTTGATGTCAGAAACGGCCAGCTCGGCCAGCATGCGACGGTCGACCTCGACGCCGGCCAGGTTCAGGCCCTGGATGAGGCGGTTGTAGGTCAGGCCCTGGGCGCGGGAGGCAGCGTTGATGCGCTGGATCCACAGACGACGGAAGTCGCCCTTCTTAGCCTTACGGTCGCGGTAGGAGTAGACGAAGGAGTGAGTGACCTGCTCCTTGGCCTTACGGTACATGCGCGAGCGCTGGCCGCGGTAGCCGGAGGCCTGCTCGAGTACGGTACGACGCTTCTTCTTGGCGTTGACAGAACGCTTAACACGTGCCATTTTCTACTGTTCTCCTCTAACTCGAGCTCACTTGCCCAGCAGACGCTTGACGCGCTTGACGTCGGCGGTCTCCAGGACCTGGTCGGTGGCCAGGCGGCGGGTCTTGCGGCTGGACTTGTGCTCCAGCAGGTGGCGGGCGCCGGCCTGCTCGCGCATGATCTTGCCCGAGCCGGTCGTGCGGAAGCGCTTCTTAGCACCGGAATGAGTCTTGTTCTTCGGCATTTCTATTCCTTCGTTGTGAGGCGATGGGTATCGCCGTCAGTCCTGTTCGGCAGCCTTGTCGGCTGCCACTCGGGCCTGGTCCTTGCTGGCGCGCTCCGCGCGCTTGCCCCGGCGCTCGGCGCGCTCGGCCTCGCGGCGCTTGCGCTGCTCGGTCAGGGCGTCAGCCTTGCGCTTGGTGGGGGCCAGCACCATCGTCATGTTGCGCCCGTCCTGACGGGGCATCGACTCGACGGTGGCGAGGTCACCGATCTCCTCGGCGAGGCGCTGCAGGAGGCGAACGCCGGCCTCGGGGCGAGACTGCTCTCGACCGCGGAACATGATCATGACCTTGACCTTGTCGCCGGCGGACAGGAAGCGCTCCACGTGGCCCTTCTTGACGCCGAAGTCATGATCGTCGATCTTCAGTCGGAAGCGGATTTCCTTCAGCTGCGTGTTCGCCTGGTTGCGGCGAGCATCGCGGGCCTTCTGGGCGGCTTCGTACTTGTACTTGCCGTAATCCATGAGCTTTGCGACGGGCGGCTTGGCGTTCGGCGCAACCTCAACCAGGTCGAGCCCGGCCTCTTCGGCCAGACGCAGCGCGTCCTCGACTCGGACGACGCCGACCTGTTCACCTCCGGGTCCCACGAGGCGAACCTCGGGGACTCGAATACGCTCATTGATGCGAGTCTCGCTGATGAGCGGCTCCTTCCACAGAATCCTTATGCGCGTAACAAAAAGCCTCCGTTACGCGACGCGCACGGAGGCTTCCAACGGGTCAACACGCACTGGTGCTGACCGCCGAACCCGATCCCCTGCGCGACGCCCCGACGGGCGGCATCCTCTCTGTCGAGAGGCGGGTATCCAGGTGGGATTTCTCCGCTTGCGTTCCGGGCCTTCGCCCAGACGGTCGTATCAACGATACCAGAGACGGCACACGAACGCCAGATCAGCGACCATTGCGCGCCTCACGCTGTGCGGGCCGTGCCCGGTGCACACTCAGCGCAGGACGGGCGCGATCTCCACTCGGTCGGCCGAGGCGATCAGGCGCGGGTTCGCACCCACGGCATTCAGGGCAGCGGACAGAGCAGCTGTCATCGACGAGGCCCCCTCCCCCTGGGCAAAGCGCGCGCGGTCCACCGACACGAGGACACGCGTGAGGCCGTCCCCCGCGTAGACGATCGCAACGTCAGCGATGGCCGGGCACGCGGCGCTGCTCTCGGCGAGCAGGAGGTCGCGCAGGTCCTCGTCGCGCCAGGCAGGCAGCCACGCATCCCCCTGGGCGAGCGACGCGACGGCCGGACGCGGCAGCAGGACCGCGTCGGTGCCCGGGTTGACGACGACGCGTCCGCCCGTCTCAACGAGGGCGGTCAGCCCGATCGTGCGGAAGTCAAGAGCCATCGGACGGGCGCCGGGGCGGTGAGCGGACAGGACCTCGGCCGACGAGTAGATGGCGAGGGCTTCGCCCGCGGGCGTCTGGGCGCGCACAAAGTCGATGGGATTGTGCCCGCTCTCACCGGCGTGGACGCCCGTCACTCGCGGGTCCGGCTCGACGTCGATGGGAACGATGACGCGCTCATACACCAGTGCGTCGACGAGGGCCTCGAGCCGGGCAGCTCCCGCGTCACCCCCGATCCCCAGCGCAAGCGCGCGCGTGGTACGAGGCAGCCCTTGGCCCACGTCGGCGCGGTCGTGGCTCATCATGGACAGGCGTTGGGCCAGACGGTTCTTCTGCTCCTCGGACAGGTTGGGAAGCTCGACGGCCATCAGCGCTCCCCGTATCCGGCGACGGCCAGCGCATCGGCCAGCGTGAACGCGCCCTGGTACAGGGCCTTACCCACGATGGCGCCCTCGATGCCGAGCGCGCGCAGCGCCTCGATGTCGGCCAGGGAGTTCACGCCGCCCGAGGCGATAATGCGAGCCTGCGTCGCGTCGGCAACCCGGGCCAGCAGATCACGGTTGACACCGTTCATCTGGCCATCCCGCGTCACGTCGGTGACGACCACGCGGGCCACGCCGGCCTCGTTCAAGACGCGCAGCGCCTCCCAGACGTTGCCGCCCTGGCCGCTCCCCCCGCGAGCCGCCAGGCGATCCCCGCGCACGTCCAGGCACACGGCGACTCGCTCGCCACAGGCGTCCACGGCCTCGCAGACCGCGTCAATGTCACCCAGGGCCTGCGTCGCGATGTTGACGCGCTCAGGCCCCAGGGCAAGGCCCGCCTCGATGGCCGCGCGGCTCACGATGCCGCCCGACAGCTCGACGCGCACGGGCACCTCGCGGATCACGCGGGCCACAAGCGCGGAATTCTCGCCGCGACCGAAAGCCAGATCGAGGTCCACGAGGTGCACCCAGCGCGCCCCGGCCTCGGCGAAGGAGTGCGCAACCTCGAGGGGGCTGCCCCAGCTCCCGGCATCCACCGACCCCGAGGACAGGCGCACCGCCTGCCCGTCCGTCACGTCAATAGCAGGAAGAAGCTCAAGGACCGTCATGACTGCTTGCGGCGGAACCACCCGAGCGGGCCGCCTCCCTTCCGAGAGCCATCGGCACTCACCGAATCCGAGTAATCGCCCGGCGTCGTGCGCCCCAACAGCAGGTCCTCCGTCGCAGCGGGCATCGCGCCGAGCAGCAGGCCGGCGGGGATCGTCTCCTCGGGCTCACCACCCACGTAGCGCTGGGCCGAAATGCGGCCCGAGACTCCCGGCTCCACGCCGTCGCCCTCCACCAGCCAACTCATCAGCGCGACCGCGCCATACTTGGACAGGCGCGAGATGGCGCGAGCGACCTGATCGACTGCATCCGGCATCGGCCGCTGGCCGGTCAGCAGCGCGTCGAGCTCCTCCTCGTCCGTCGGCGTCGTCTCAACACGCAGCCATACAGCAGTCCACGGTTTGAGACGCACGATGGACTCGCGGATGCCCGACAGGGCCAACAGCGAGTGCAGAGCCTCCGGGTAGGCGATCGGGGCCAACACCAGAGCGACCGACAGGCGGCCACCCTCCAGGTGCAGCGACTCGTCAACGGGCGTATCGTCCGGGTCGCGCGTCGGCTGGGAGGTAGCCGACGGCCCCGTCTCCCCCAGCGATGCGACCAGCGACTGGAACTCCGCATCGATATCGTCGTTGTGAGCGCTCACCGCTCCTCCTTATTGTGTGTGTCTCCCACCAAGGATACTGTTCCTGTACGCCCTCGCGCGTGATGCGCCCTCCACCAGCGAAAGGACTCCTCATGACGACCCCCACGATTCCCGTGCGCGGACAGATCAAACTCGGCCAATTCGTCAAGCTCGCCTCCCTCGCCGAGGACGGCGCGCAGGCCCGCGAACTCATCCAAGCCGGCGACGTGAGCGTCAACGGCCAGGTGGAAACCCGCCGCGGCCACCACCTGAACCCGGGGGACCTGGTCGAGGTCGACGCCCCCTGGGGACGGGCCGCCGCCATCGTCGGGGACGCCTCCTAAGCCGGGCGCGGGGCTAAGCCGCGCACGCCGACGAGGTCGGCTTGCCCCGCCTCGGCGAGCCCGCCCTACGAGCTGGTGACGACCCCGCCCGCGCCGACAACGGCCTTAATGTGGCTGAAGAAGGCGCTCGTCTGCTCGACGCGCAGCTTCGGATCCAGCTCGACGACCGTCGTGCGGCCCGGCTCCGTCAGGTGCAGGCGCACCGGGGAACCGCCCGGGTAGGATTCGAGGACGCCGCGCAAGTCGGTGAGCAGCTCGGGCGTGCAGCGCGCCACCGGCAGGCGAAGGTCGAGCGGCAAGTCCGCCCCGCCCGACAGATCCAAGAGGGTCATCGACTGGCCGTAGATCGTCATGCCCTCCTCGCGCACGTTCACCTTGCCCTCGATCTGGACGATGATGTCCTGAGCCAGGTAGGTCTGAATCGACTCATAGGACCGCGGGAAGAAGAGCACGTCCACCGAGCCCGACAGATCCTCGATCGTCGCGATCGCCCACGCGTTGCCCTGCTTCGTGACCTTCGTCGTCACGCCCGAGACCAGGCCGGCGATCTTGACGATGCGATCGGCCATCGTGCCCTCCGATCCCACGACCTGCGCGATCTCATAGTCCTGGTGGCGCGCCAGGGCCGCCTCCACGCCGCGCAGCGGGTGATCGGACACGTACAGGCCCAGCATCTCGCGCTCGGCCGCCAGCTTTGTCTTGCGATCGAACTCGGGCAGGTCCGGGATGTCGATCGTCAGCCCCGAGCCCGACTCCTCGTCCTCCCCCAGCGCGCCGAACAGGTCGAACTGCCCGATCGCCTCGTTGCGCTTGACGTCGATGATCGCGTCCACGGCCTCGTCGCAACGAGCCAGGAGGGCGCGGCGCGTGTGCCCCATCGAGTCGAAGGCGCCGGCACGGATCAGGGACTGGATCGTGCGCTTATTGCACACCACCTGCGGGACCTTGTCCAGGAAGTCCTGGAACGAGGCGAAACGCCCCTTCTGTGCGCGAGTCTCTACGATCGCGTCGACGACCGGGCCGCCCACGTTCTGGATCGCATTCAGGCCAAAGCGGATCGCCTCTCCATCAGGGGCGAAATTACCCATCGACGAGTTCACGTCCGGGGGCAGGACCGTAATGTCCATGTGGCGACACTCCGCCAGGTAGAGGGCACGACGGTCCTTGTTGTCCTTCGTCGAGGTCAGCAGGGCCGCCATGTACTCGGTCGGGTAGTTCGCCTTGAGGAAGGCCGTCCAGTAGGAGACGAGGCCGTAGGCCGCCGAGTGGGCCTTGTTGAAGGCGTAGGCGGAGAAGGGCACGACAACGTCCCACAGGGCCTTGATCGACTCCTCGGAGTAGCCGTTGTCGACCATTCCTTGACGGAAGCCTTTGAACTGCTGGTCCAGGACCTCCTTCTTCTTCTTACCCATCGCCTTACGCAGGATGTCGGCCTGGCCCAGCGAGTAGCCGGCCAGCTTCTGGGCGATCTGCATGACCTGCTCCTGATACACGATCAGGCCGAAGGTCGTTCCCAGGATGTCCTTCAGCGGTTCTTCCAGCTCCGGGTGGATGGGCGTAATCTCCTGACGCCCGTTCTTACGCAGCGCGTAGTTCGTGTGCGAGTTCGCGCCCATCGGGCCCGGTCGATACAGGGCGCCGACGGCGGAGATGTCTTCGAAGTTGTCGGGCTTCATGAGCTTGAGGAGGTCGCGCATGCCACCACCATCGAGCTGGAAGACGCCCAGGGTCTCGCCGCGTCCCAGCAGCTCATACGTCTTCTCGTCGTCGAAGGCCAGGTGATCGAGGTCCGGGTCCGGCTTGCCGTTGATCGCGATGTTTTCGAGCGCGTCGGAGACGACCGTCAGGTTACGCAGGCCCAGGAAGTCCATCTTCAGCAGTCCGAGCGTCTCGCACGTCGGGTAGTCGAACTGCGTGATGATCGCGCCGTCCTGCGGGCGCTTCATGATCGGGATGATGTCGGTGAGCGTGTGGGAGCTCATGATGACCGCACACGCATGCACGCCCCACTGTCGAGTCAGCCCCTCCAGGCCGAGCGCATACTGGACGACCTCGTGCGTGTCCGGGTTCTCCTCGTAGAACTTACGGAACTCCGCGGCCTCGGCGTAGCGCTTGTCCTTCTCGTCGAATATGCCGTGGACCGTGATGTCCTTGCCCATGATGGCGGGGGGCAGCGCCTTGGTCAGCTGCTCGCCGACCTTGAAGTCCTTGCCGAGGATGCGCGCGGAGTCCTTCAGGGCCTGCTTGGTCTTAATCGTGCCGTAGGTGACGACCTGGCTGATGCGGTCCTCACCGTACTTGCGCTTGACGTAGGCGATGACCTCGTCGCGCCTGCGTTCGTCGAAGTCGACGTCGAAGTCGGGCATCGAGATTCGCTCAGGGTTGAGGAATCGCTCGAAGATCAGGCCGTGGTCGAGGGGGTTGAGCTCGGTGATCTTCATGGCGTAGGCGACCATCGACCCCGCGCCCGAGCCACGACCGGGCCCCACGCGGATGCCCTGGGACTTCGCCCAGTTGATGTAGTCGGCGACGGTGAGGAAGTAGCCGGGGAATCCCATCGAAATAATGACGTCTTCCTCGTACTGTGCCTGCTTGCGCACGGCGTCGGGGATGCCGCCTGGGAATCGGTCACGCAGGCCTCGCTCGACCTCCTTGATGAACCACGAGGTCTTATCCTCGCCCTCGGGGACCGGGAAGTCGGGCATGTAGTTCGCGCCCTCCTTCGTGGTCGTAAAGTGCACGTCGCAGCGCTCGGCGATCTCGAGGGTCGAGTCGCAGGCGCCGGGCAGCTCGCTCCACAGCGAGCGCATCTCATCCGAGGAACGGATGTAGTAGCCGTCGCCGTCGAACTTGAAACGGTCGGGGTCGTTGATGCGCGAACCCGAGTTGATGCACAGGAGGGCGTCCTGGATCTTGCGGTCGTCGCGCTTGACGTAGTGCGCGTCGTTCGTGGCCACGAGGGGGGCGTTCATGAGCTTGGCGATCTCCAGGACCTGCTGGTGGGTGCGTCGCTCGATGTCGATGCCGTGGTCCATGACCTCGACGTAGAAGTTGTCCGCTCCGAAAATGTCGCGCAGCTCCGCGGCCTCGGCCACGGCCTCGTCCCACTGCCCCAGGCGCAGGCGCGTCTGCACGGCACCCGAGGGGCATCCCGTGAACACGATGAGTCCCTCGTGGAACTGGGCGAGGAGCTCCTTGTCGGCGCGCGGCCACTTGCCGAACTGGCCGTCCGTCGAGGCGTAGGACCCCAGGCGGAAGAGGTTGTGCATGCCCGTCGTGTTGTAGGCGACGAGGGTCAGGTGGTTGTAGGAGCCGCCGGCGCTCACGTCGTCGGCGCGCTGCCACGGCTCACCCCACAGGACCTTCTGTCGATCGAAACGCGAGGTCCCCGGGGTCACGTAGGCCTCGAGGCCGATGATCGGCTTGACGCCGGCGTTCTTGCAGTTCGTGTAGAAGTCGTAGGCGCCGAAGAGGTAGCCGTGGTCGGTCAGGCCGATCGCGGGCTGGCCGAGGCGCGCCGCTTCTTCCGCCATGGCCTTCGTCTTCGCTGCCCCGTCGAGCATCGAATACTCGGAGTGATTGTGGAGGTGCACGAAGGAATCAGCCATGCGTCGATTCTACTGTCCGGGGCCCAGCCGGGGCCGCGCGACTCCCGGGGGCACGCGGTCGTTCATCTCACGGCTCGCCGACGAGGCCATGGCCGGGTTGCGCGGGCACACTCCCCCGCGTCAGTCGCGGGGGTGGCGCAGCGTCTCCAGGGCGGCCTGAAGGTCGGCCGGGTAGGGGCTGGACACACTCATCGGCATGCCCGTGCGCGGGTGCGCAAAGCCCAGGCGCACGGCGTGGAGCCACTGGCGGGTGAGCCCCAGGCGCTCAGCCTGGGTGGGGTCCGCACCGTAGAAGGTGTCGCCGACACAGGGATGGCCGACGGCCGCCATGTGGACGCGAATCTGGTGGGTGCGCCCCGTCTCGAGGTGCACCTCGGTGAGCTGGGCACCCGCCATGAGCTCAAGCGTGTCGTAGTGGGTGACGGCGCGCTTCCCGCCGTCGATGACGGCCATCCGCCATTCGCGCGAGGGGTGGCGCCCGATGGGCGCGTCAATCGTGCCCGAGGCGGGGTCGAGGTGGCCGGCGACGACCGCGTGGTACACCTTCTCGATCGTGCGCTCCTTGAACGCGCGCTTCATGACCGTGTAGGCGAGCTCCGACTTGGCGACCATCATCGCCCCCGAGGTGCCCACGTCGAGGCGGTGGACGATTCCCTGGCGCTCGGGAGGCCCGTAGCTGGTGATCCGATACCCGGCCGCCTCAAGGTTGCCCAGGACAGTGGGTCCCTCCCAGCCAGGCCCCGTGTGGGCGGCGACGCCGACCGGCTTGTCGACGACGACGATGTCCTCATCGTCGTAGAGGATCGCCATGTCGGTGACGGGGGTCGGCTTGCTCTCGGGCTCGGGAATGGTGACCTCGATGATGTCGGAGGCGCCCAGGCGATCCGACTTGCCGGCCGCCACCCCGTTGATCAGCACGAGTCCCTCCCCCGCCAGCTCCGCGCAACGCGAGCGCGAGAGCCCAAGCATGCGGGCCAACGCCGCGTCAACCCGCTCACCCACGAGGGCGTCGGGGACGGGTAGCATTCGTGAGCTCACTGGGCGTCCTCCTTCGAGGGTTCACGGGACAGCGCGAGGGCCAGCAGAGGCGCCCCCAGGACGATCCAGATGTCTGCGACATTGCCCACGAACCAGGTGCCGTAGGCGATAAAGTCGGTGACGTGTCCGACACCGAAGCCGGGCTCGGCGGTCAGACGGTCGATCAGGTTCCCGACGGCCCCACCCGCCAGCAGCGCGATCGCCAACAGCGTCGAAGCACGGTGGACGCGGCGAGCCATCACGACCAGCACGCCGATGATGACGACGGTAAAGATCGTCAGAATCCATGTCTTGCCGGCAGCGAAGGAGAACGCCGCACCCGAATTGTGCACGAGGGACAGCGACAGCCACTGCCCGAGGAGCGGGCGCGGCCCCTGGCCATCGAGAGCGCTGCGCGCCCACATCTTTGACGCTTGATCGGTGGCAATAGCGCCAACGAACACGAGGCCCGCATACATCCACGTCGCGCGGGTGTGGGTCGGGTGGGAGGAGTCAGCCATGGTTCCCTATCTTAAAGACCGGCGGCGGCACACCGCAGGGTGCACCGCCGCCGATCGAAGCGATTGCGTTCAGTTCTCGCCGTTGCCGACCTCGTTGAGGAGGGACTCGAGGTGGTTGCGCAGATTCGAGCGGTACTCGGAC
>CATWCG010000018.1:0-13742 GCA_958349165.1 uncultured Actinomyces sp.
AAGTAGGACTGGCCGAACAGCCAGAACGCGAAAAACAGCGCGACCGTGTACAGGAGATTCGTGCAGGCCATGTACCAGCGCGGAAACTTCACACCGGCGGCGATCCCGACGGAGATCGCCAAGACCACCGCCTCGAAGAAAATGCCGAGGAAGGCGTTGGGGAATCCCAGGATGCGGGCCTGCCACGTCTGGGCGACCGTCGAGCACGACAAAACCGCGGAGACGTCGCAGCCGAAGCGCGTCGACGAATCGGCGGCCAGCTGCCACGCCTCGATCGACAGGACGAAGGAAGTGACCAAGCCGATGAACCCGGAGACGATCATCTCCAGGCTCGTGCGCCGACGCCACGACCTGCGCGCCTCCTCGGTATCCCAGGAGGGGACGTAGTCCTCGGTCTGCTCCGCTGACCTCGTCATGCGAGAGCGGCCTTGAGCTGTTCGACGCGGTTCGTGGCCTCCCAGGGGAAGCCCTCGCGCCCGAAGTGGCCGTATGCGGCGGTCTCGCGGTAGATCGGGCGGAGCAGATCCAGGTCCTCGATCATGCCGAGGGGACGCAGGTCGAAGACCTCACGGATGGCATCGGCGATGCGCTCCTCGGGCACGATGCCGGTGCCGAAGGTGTCGACGTACAGGCCGATCGGGCGGGCGCGGCCGATGGCGTAAGCAAGCTGAATCTCGCAGCGCTGGGCGATGCCGGCGGCCACGACGTTCTTGGCGACCCAGCGGGCAGCGTAGGTGGCGGAACGGTCAACCTTGGAGGGATCCTTGCCCGAGAAGGCGCCGCCGCCATGACGGGCCATACCCCCATAGGTGTCGACGATGATCTTTCGGCCCGTCAGGCCCGCGTCAGCCGCAGGGCCGCCCAGGACGAAGCGTCCCGAGGGGTTGATCAGGGCCGACATGTCGCCGGTGGCCAGCGCCAGGCCGGACTCCTCGATGACGGGGTCGATGACGTGAGTGCGCACGGCGTCGGCGATGGCACCCTGGGTGAGCTTCTCGTCGTGCTGGGTCGACACGACGATCGTGTCGATGCCCACGGGGCGCCCGCCCTCGTAGGCGAGGGTCACCTGGGTCTTGCCGTCGGGGCGCAGCCCCTCCACGATGCCCTGCTTGCGCACGTCGGTCAGGCGCTTGGCGAGGCGGTGCGCCAGCCAGATGGGCGCCGGCATGAGATCGGGGGTATCGGAGGACGCGTAGCCGAACATGATGCCCTGGTCGCCCGCGCCCAGGCGGTCGCGAGGATCGCCGCCGGACGTGCCGCGCACCTCGAGCGCCTCGTCGACGCCGCCAGCGATGTCGGGGCTCTGCCCGTCGAGCGACACGGAGACGCCGCAGGAGGCGCCGTCGAAGCCGACGCGCGAGGAGTCGTAGCCGATTGAGAGGATCTCGCGGCGCACGATCTCGGGAATCTCGACGTATGCCTCCGTGGTCACCTCGCCTGCGACGTGGATGAGGCCGGTGGCGGCCATCGTCTCGACGGCCACGCGCGAGCGGGGATCCGCGTCGAGCAGGGCGTCGAGGATCGCATCGGAGATGCGGTCACAGACCTTGTCGGGGTGACCTTCAGTGACGGACTCGGAAGAGAAAAGCTGTTGACTCACCGCTCAAGATTATCAAGGAAAGCGGCGACCTGACCGATGAGACCTGCGGCAACCTCATCCTTCGAGCCGGTGTAACGGCCCACGATGTGCCCGGCGGCGTCGAGGAGGCGGATGTCGTTGGGGACGTCACCGAAACCGACGCCTGCCCCCACGCGGTTCAGGGCGATGTAGTCCGCCCCCTTGCGCGCCGCCTTGTCGGCACCGTAGGCCAGGATCTCCTCGTCGGTGCCGGTCTCCGCCGCGAAGCCGACAACGAGCGGCGGACGATGCGGGCCGTGACCGATCTCGGACAGAATGTCGGGGTTTCGCACGAGGCGCAGGGTCGGTGCGTCTGACGTGGTCGGGTCCTTCTTCATTTTCGAGGCCTGGGTCGCCTCGGGTCGAAAGTCGGCGACCGCGGCCGTCATGACCAGGGCGTCGGCGCCCCCCACCTGGGCGAGGGTGGCTTCGCGCATCTGTTGGGCGCTGCCCACGCGGGTCACTTCGACCGAGGAGGGAAGGAACGCCATGATGGAGTCGTCGATGTTGGCTGCGATGACGCGCACGCGTGCTCCCGCACGCGCCGCAGCGGCAGCGATGGCCAGGCCTTGACGGCCCGATGACTTGTTGCCGAGGAAACGCACCGGGTCGATCGGCTCCCTCGTGCCTCCCGCCGTCACGACCACTGTCTTTCCGGCGAGCGAGGTGCCCACAGCGGCCGGCTCGCTCCCGCCGAGAATCGCCAGGGCGCGGCGCGCGATCTCCTCCGGTGCCGGCAGGCGGCCGATGCCGCTGTCTCCGGAGCCCAGCGCACCCGACTCAGGATCGATGACGTGGACGCCGCGCTCGCGCAGCGTCGCCACGTTCGCCTGGGTGGCGGGGGCCAGCCACATATTCGAGTGCATCGCGGGCGCCACGACGACTGGAGCTCGAGAGGCGAGCACCGTCAACGACACCATGTCGTCGGCAAAGCCGCCGGCCAGGCGGGCAAGGGTATTCGCTGTCGCCGGAACGATGATGATCAGGTCGGCGACCCGGGCAAGCTCGACGTGCTCGGCGCGCCCCTCCCCTGCGATATCGACGGCGACGGGGCGAGACGTAATGCCCTCCCAGGTCGACCTGCCCACAAATTCCAACGAGGCGTGCGTCGCCGCCACATACACGTCGTGGCCCGCGCGTTGACACTCGCGGACCACGATCGGTGCTTTGAAGGCTGCGACGCCGCCGGTCACTCCGACGACGATCGAGGCCATGTCAGGCCTCGGGGTTTGCTTCGAGAGAGAGCAGGCCCTCGTTGATCTCACGCAGAGACACAGCCAGCGGCTTCTCGTCGGGCTGAACGTCGACGACGGGGCCCACGAACTGGATCATGTTCTGCTGAAGCTGCAGGTTGTAGGAGTTGATCTGGCGAGCACGCTTCGCGGCAAAAATAACCAGCGCGTACTTGGAATCGACGTGCTCCAGCAGATCATCAATAGGCGGGGAGGTGATACCCACGGGCTGGGCAACAATTCCGGACATGCGTGTCTTCCTCTCAGTGGCAGATTCAGATAGATACTACTCCAGGCCAATGAGCCCGGCCAGCTCACCCACCGCGCGATCAATATCGTCGTTGATCACAACGTGATCGAACTCGGAGGCGGCGTCCATCTCGACGCGGGCCGTGGCGAGCCTGCGCTCGCGTTCCTCCGGGCCTTCGGTGCCGCGGCCGAGGAGTCGGCGCTCCAACTCCTCCCAGGAGGGCGGAGCCAGGAAGATGAACTGAGCGTCGGGGCGATTGGCTCGAACCTGTCGTGCGCCCGCCAGGTCGATCTCGAGCAGGACCGGCGCGCCAGCCGCCAGAGCCGCATCGACGGGACCGCGAGGGGTGCCGTACTTGTTTGTGCCATGAACAAGCGCCCACTCCAACATCTCTCCCCCTTCGATCATGGAATCGAATTCTTCGGGGGAAACGAAGTAGTAGTGGACGCCGTTCACTTCACCGGGCCGAGGATGGCGAGTCGTCGCCGAGACCGACACCAACAGGTGCGGGTAGCGCTCACGAAGAGCGGCGACGACGGTTCCCTTTCCAACGGCGGTCGGGCCAGCAAGGACTGTCAATTGAGCCTGAGTCATGGCTCAATTGTGCCATGCGTACCCGTATCAGCCGAAGCGCTCAACCAGTGCCTTGCGCTGGACGGGGCCAAGGCCTCGTACTCTCCTGCTCTGGGCGATCTTGTACTCGTCCATCAGGACCGCGGCCGTGTTCGTGCCGACGCGCGGCAGCGACTCCAGAAGCGAAACGACTTTCATCTTCGCCACGGCCTCGTCGGAATCGGCGAGCTCCAAAACCTCAGACAGGTTCATCGAGCGCGCCTTGAGCGCGTTCTTAACCTCGGCGCGACGACGCCGTGCCTGAGTTGCCTTCTCGAGGGCCTGTGCCCTCTGTTCCGGCGTGAGATCAGGTAGTGCCATTCTGATCATCTCCTCCGTTGGGATCTTCGGTAATTAAACTATGTCACCTCTCAAAGCACTTGCGCCATCCCAAAACGCCGACTTCTGATTAACTCGACAGACTATTTCAGTGAATCGACTGTCGCAAGGTAGGCGTCGCGCAGTCCGGCCACACTCGGGCCCGCGCCCAGAATCGCACGGGACGACGAGGCCAACACGGCGTCTTCCGCGCCCGCGAAAACCTGCCTGACCTGCGCCGGACCGGCACCCTGCGCGCCCACTCCTGGAGCCAAAAAAGCGCCTTTGAGCGAGGGAAGATCGATGCCGAGGCGCTGCACGGCATCGCCCACGGTGGCGCCGATGACGATGCCCGCAGGACCAAGGTGCAATTGGTCACAAGAGGCATTAAAGTCCGCCAATTGGGACACCACCTGACCTGCAACGCTGCGTCCGTCCTCTCCGCGCGCGTGCTGTACGGAGGCGCCCTCGGGGTTGGAGGTCAGCGCCAGGACAAACACTCCCCGTCCCGTCTCCTTCGCAAGCTCAAGAGCGGGGGTCAACGAGCCGACCCCCAGGTAGGGAGACAGGGTGACAGCGTCGCCGGCGAGGGGCGAATCATCCGACAGATAGGCCTGCGCATAGCCGGCCATGGTGGAGCCGATGTCTCCGCGCTTAGCGTCGACGATACACAGCGTGCCCACCTCGCGGCAGGCCGCGATGACTTCCTCGAGGACCGCGACACCGCGCGAGCCATGGCGTTCGAAGAATGCGGACTGCGGCTTGAAGGCGGCGGCGCGCCCACCCAGGGCCTCGACAACGCGAAGAGAGAATTCTCGAACGCCGTTCGCGTCATCGTCCAATCCCCACTGGGCCAGCAGCGAGGCATGCGGGTCGATGCCCACGCACACGGGACCGTGCTCTTCCATGGCGGCGTAGAGGCGGTCTCCGAAACCGCGGTGAATCGGGCGGGTGGCGGAGAGCGGATTCATCGTGTTTCCTCCGATCGGATCGAATCCCATTCCTGCAGGGAGCGCACGGAGTAGGCTCCGCGCATGCGCACCTCGATGGCCTGAACCATCGCGTTGAACGCCTGGAGCGTCGTGACGGCGGGGCGGTCCTGCGAGGCGGCGGCCGCGCGGATCTGATAGCCGTCGTTACGCGGGGCGCTGCGCTGTGGCGTGTTGACGACCAGGTCGATCGACCCCTCGTTGATCAGGTCAACGACCGTCGGCTCTCCCCCGGCGCCGCGGCCCTCGGCGGACGGGCGCACAGCCTGGGCCTCGATGCCGTTGCGGCGCAGAACCGAGGCGGTGCCAGACGTCGCGAGGATGTTGAATCCCATCTCGTGCATGCGTGCGGCGGGCAGGACGATCGCGCGCTTGTCGGTGTCCGCGATGGAGATGAACACCGTGCCCGAGGTCGGCATGTCGGTCGATGCGCCGAGCTGCGACTTGGCGAAGGCCGTCGGGAAGTCGCGGTCGATGCCCATCACCTCGCCGGTCGACCGCATCTCGGGCCCGAGGACGGTGTCGACGATCTCGCCCTTGTCCGTGCGGAAGCGCTTGAAGGGCAGGACCGCGGCCTTGACCGCGATCGATCCGCCGTCGTGAATCTCGCGCGCGTCGTGTGTGGGCAGAAGGCCCTTCTCGCGCAGTGACGCGATCGAAGCGCCCACCTGGATGAGGGCCGCGGCCTTGGCCAGCTGCACGCCGGTCGCCTTCGAGGCGAAGGGAACGGTGCGGGAGGCGCGCGGATTTGCCTCGATGACGTAGAGGGTGTCGGAGAGCAGCGCGAACTGAATGTTGATGAGGCCGCGCACGCCGACTCCCCGCGCGATCGCCTCGGTCGAGGCGGTGATGCGCTCCAGCTCGCGCGCGGACAGCGTCATGGGAGGCAGCACGCAGGAGGAGTCACCCGAGTGGATGCCCGCCTCCTCGATGTGCTCCATGATGGCGCCCATGAAGAGCTCCTGGCCGTCGTACAGGGCGTCCACGTCGATCTCGATGGCCGCGTCGAGGAAGCGGTCGATGAGCAGTGGGCCGCGCGAGAAGAGCAGCTCGGAGTCGTGGCTGGCGAGGTATTCGCGCAGCGCAGGCTCGTCGTTGATGATCGCCATGCCGCGCCCGCCCAGCACGAAGGAGGGGCGAACGAGGACTGGGTATCCGACCTTCTCGGCGACGGCGATGACCTGCTCGGGCGTGTGCGCCGTGTCGTGCGCGGGCGCCGGGCAGTGGGCCGCCTCGAGAACCTTGCCGAACTCCTCGCGGTCCTCGGCCAGGTCGATGGCCCGCGGGCTCGTGCCCAGGATCGGCACGCCGGCGCGCTCGAGGTCGGCGGCAAGCGACAGCGGGGTCTGGCCGCCGAGCTGGACGATCATGCCCTTGACGGGGCCGGCCGCGCACTCGGCGCGGTAGATTTCCAGCACGTCCTCGAGGGTCAGGGGCTCGAAGTAGAGTCGGTCCGAGATGTCGTAGTCGGTCGAGACCGTCTCGGGGTTGCAGTTGACCATGATGGTCTCGTAGCGGCCGCGCAGCGACATGGCGGCGTGCACGCACGAGTAGTCGAACTCGATGCCCTGGCCGATGCGGTTGGGGCCGGCTCCCAGGATGATGACGGCCTCGCGCTCGCGCGGGCGCACCTCGTTCTCCTGGTCGTAGGTCGAGTAGTGGTAGGGCGTGCGGGCGGCGAACTCGGCGGCGCAGGTGTCGACCGTCTTGAAGACGGGGTGGATGCCGAACGCGCCGCGCACCTCGCGCACCGTGTCCTCCGACAGGCCTCGCATGGCGGCGATCTGGCGGTCGGAGAAGCCGTGACGCTTCGCCTCGGCGAGGACGTCGCCCGTGAGGGCCTCGGCTCCTCGGATGCGGGTCGCGACCTCGTCGAGGAGGAACATCTGGTCCAGGAACCACGGGTCGATCTTCGTGGACTCGTGGAGCTCCTCGAGGGTCGCGCCCCCGCGGATCGCCTGCTGGACCTGGACGAGGCGCCCCTCGGTGCCAACGGCCGCAGCCTCGACGAGCGCGCGGGTCTCCTCGGGGGTGGGGGCCGGCCCGTCCCAGTGGAACTGAACGCCGCCCTTGTCGATCGAGCGCAGCGCCTTCTGGAGGGCCTCCGTGTAGGAACGGCCGATCGCCATGGCCTCGCCGACGGCCTTCATCGAGGTGGTGAGGGTGGGGTCGGCGGCCGGGAACTTTTCGAAGGTGAAACGCGGGACCTTGACGACCACGTAGTCGAGCGTCGGCTCGAACGAGGCCGGGGTCGAGCCCGTGATGTCGTTGGGGATTTCGTCCAGCGTGTAGCCGGTGGCAAGGCGTGCGGCGATCTTCGCGATCGGGAAGCCCGTCGCCTTGGAGGCCAGGGCGGAGGAACGCGACACGCGCGGGTTCATCTCGATGACGATGATGCGGCCCGTCTCGGGGTGGATCGCGAACTGGATGTTACAGCCGCCCGTGTCCACGCCCACGGCGCGGATGACGGCGATGCCGATGTCGCGCAGGCGCTGCATCTCGCGGTCGGTGAGGGTTAGTGCCGGGGCGACCGTGATCGAATCGCCCGTGTGCACGCCGACCGGGTCGACGTTCTCGATCGAACACACGACAACGACGTTGTCCGCCTTGTCGCGCATGAGCTCGAGCTCGTATTCCTTCCAGCCGAGGATCGACTCCTCCAGGAGCACCTCGGTCGTGATCGAGGCGGCCAGGCCCTGGCCGGCGATGCGCTCGAGGTCCTCGGGGGTGTACGCGAAGCCGGAGCCCAGGCCGCCCATCGTGAAGGAGGGGCGAACGACGAGGGGGTAGCCGAGCTCGGCGGCGGCCGCGTGGCACTCCTCCATCGTGTGGGCGATGAAGGAACGCGCGACCTCGGCGCCCGAACGCTCGACGATCTCCTTGAACTCCTCGCGGTCCTCACCGGCTCGGATCGCGTCAATCGAGGCGCCGATGAGCTCGACGTGAAAGCGCTCGAGCACGCCCATCTCGGACAGGGCGACGGCCGTGTTCAGGGCCGTCTGGCCGCCCAGGGTCGGCAGCAGCGCGTCGGGGCGCTCCTTCTCGATAATCGAGGCCACGACCTCCGGGGTGATCGGCTCGACGTAGGTGGCGTCCGCGATACCCGGGTCGGTCATGATGGTCGCCGGGTTGGAGTTGACGAGGATGACGCGCAGGCCCTCCTCCTTCAAGACGCGGCATGCCTGCGTGCCCGAGTAGTCGAACTCGCACGCCTGACCGATGACGATGGGGCCCGACCCGATGACGAGGACGGAGGACAAATCATTCCTGCGGGGCATCAGTGGGTCTCCTTAGCGGCGCTCATCAGGGACATGAAGCGATCAAACAGCAGCTCGCCGTCGTGCGGGCCGGCGGCAGCCTCGGGGTGATACTGGACGGAGAAGGCAGGGATGTCTAGGGCGCGCAGGCCCTCGACGACGCCGTCGTTGAGCCCGACGTGCGAGACCTCGACGCGGCCGTACCTGCCCGACTCGAAGGGGGCAACCGAGGGCTCCCCCACGGGCGCATCAACCGCGAACCCGTGGTTGTGGGCGGTGATCTCGACGCGGCCCGTCGCCACGTCCTTCACCGGCTGGTTGATGCCGCGGTGCCCGTAATTGAGCTTGTAGGTGCCATACCCGAGGGCGCGCCCGAACAGCTGGTGACCGAAGCAGATACCGAAGTACGGGATGCCCGCATCCAGCACGGCGCGCAGCACGCCGATCTCGTGGTCGGCGGTCGACGGGTCGCCGGGGCCGTTGGAGAAGAACACACCGTCCGGCTTCAGTGCCTCGATGTCCGCGAAGGATACGCTCGAGGGCACCACGTAGACGCGCGCTCCACGCGCGGCCAGGTGGTAGGGCGTGCGGGACTTGATGCCCAGATCCACGGCGACGACGCGCGCAAGGGGCTCCTTGCCCGCGAAGTCACCGAGGGGCTCGACCACGTAGGTCTCGTCCGTCGACACCTCGGCGGCCAACGCCGCCCCGCTCATCGCGGGAGAATCGGCGACGATGCGCACGAGCGAGGCCACGGCCTCGTCCCCCAGGTACTGCGCGCCCACGGGCAGCGCATCACCCGAGAAGATGCCGGCGCGCATGGCGCCGCGCTCGCGGATGTGGCGCGTGATCGCACGCGTATCGACGTCCGCGATGCCGACGATGCCCTGGGCGATCAGCTCATCTTCCAGCTCGCGGCGCGAACGCCAGTTGGAGGCGCGGCGCGCCGCGTCGCGCACGACGAAGCCCGCGACCCAGATGCGCGAGGACTCGGGGTCCTCGTCGTTGACGCCGGTGTTACCGATGTGAGGGGCCGTCATAACGACGATCTGGCGGTGGTACGACGGGTCAGTGAGCGTCTCCTGGTAGCCGGTCATGCCGGTCGAGAACACGATCTCCCCGAGCGTGCGACCCCTCGCGCCCCACGCGCGGCCCTTGAAGACGGTGCCGTCCTCCAGGACGAGCAAAGCGATATCGGACGTGGTCATCGGTCCTCCTTGGCAATCGGGGTGGCGTCGACGACCGTGGGGACGCCGTTGAAAATGGTGTAGCGCACCTGACCGGGCAGTTCCATACCGCGGAAGGGGCAGTTCGTCGAGCGCGTCCACTGCTTGGCAGGATCGACCGTCACGCGGACGGTGGCATCCACGAGGGTCACGTGCGCGGGGGCGCCGACGACGAGGCCCTGGCCCTGCGATTGCACGCGGCCGATGCGGGCGGGAACCGTCGACATGACGCGAGCGATATCCGCCCAGTCCATGCGACCGGTATTGACCATCGTCTCGATGAGGATCGGCAGCGCCGTTTCCAGGCCGGTCATGCCGAAGGCGCCGGCCTGCCACTCGCAGTCCTTCATCTCAAGGGGGTGAGGCGCGTGGTCGGTGCCGATGCAGTCGATCGTGCCGTCGGCCAGGCCCTCACGCACCGCCTCGACGTCCTCCGCGCGGCGCAGCGGCGGGTTCACCTTGTAGAGCGGATCGTAGGTGGCGGCCAGCTGCTCGGTGAGCAGCAGGTGGTGGGGCGTGGCCTCGGCCGTGATGTCGACGCCCTGCGCCTTGCCCCAACGCACGAGGTCGACGGAGCCCGCGGTGGACAGGTGGCACACGTGCAGGCGCGAGCCCACGTGCTTAGCGAGCAGGATGTCGCGGGCGATGATCGCCTCTTCGGCGACGGCGGGCCAGCCGGCCAGGCCGAGCTCGCCGGACAGCGCTGATTCGTTCATCTGCGCGCCCTCGGTGAGGGCGGGATCCTGGCTGTGCTGGGCGATGACGCCGCCGAAGCCCTTGGCGTATTCGAGGGCGCGGCGCATGAGCACGGGGTCGGACACGCACTTGCCGTCGTCGGAGAAGACGCGCACTTTCGAGCGCGAGCGGGCCATCGAGCCGAGGGCGGCCAGATGTTTGCCTTCCAGGCCCTTGGTGACCGCGCCGACGGGGCGCACCTCGACCCAGTCGGCCTCCTCGCCCAGGCGCAGCACCTGGTCGACGATGGCCGCGCTGTCCTGCGTGGGCGTCGTGTTGGCCATCGCGTGCACGGCCGTGTAGCCGCCGACGGCGGCAGCGCGCGTGCCCGTAAACACGGTCTCGGCGTCCTCGCCGCCGGGCTGGCGCAGGTGGGTGTGAATATCGACCAGGCCGGGCAGGGCGATCAAGCCCTCCGCGTCGATGACGCGCGGGTCTCGCACGGCGTCGCGGGCGTCGGCGCCGATCGCGACGATCGTGCCGCCGGACAGCGCAATGTCGGTGGGCTCCCCGCCGAGCAGCGAGGCGCCGGTGATCAGGATGTCACGGGTCTGTTTAGTCATTGCTATGTCCTTCCGATGCGAGGAGCAGGTAGAGGGCGGCCATGCGGATACACACGCCGTTGGACACCTGTTCGACGATGACAGATTGGTCTGAGTCGGCTGCCTCAGCGCAGATTTCGAGGCCGCGGTTCATGGGGCCGGGGTGCATGACGACCGCGTCGGAGCGCAGCTTCGTGAAGCGCTCGGGGGTCAGACCGTATTCGGCATGGTAGGCGCCCGGCGAGGGGAAGAAGCCGCCGCCGGCGCTCGACATGCGCTCGCGCTGGACGCGCAGCATCATGACCGCGTCGGGCTCACTGGCCAGGGCCTCGTCGAAGTTGTAGGAGGTCTCGCAGTTCCAGGTGTCCACGCCGATCGGCAAGAGCGTCGGGGGCGCGACCAGGGTGACGCGGGCACCCAGGAGCGTCAGTAGGTCGACGTTGGAGCGCGCCACGCGCGAGTGGAGGACATCGCCGACGATGACGACGTGCGCCCCGTCGAGGCCGGAGCCGGGAGCGGGGGTGCCGTCCTCGCTCAGCGACGGCGCGTAGTGGCGGCGCAGCGTCATCGCGTCGAGCAGCGCCTGCGTCGGATGCTGATGGGTGCCGTCACCCGCGTTCAGGACGGGCAGGTCCATCCATCCAGCGTGGGCCAGGCGGTGGGCGGCGCCCGAGGAGGAGTGGCGCACGATGACGGCGTCCGCGCCCATCGCTTGGAGCGTCAGTGCCGTGTCCTTGAGGGATTCGCCCTTGGACACGGACGAGCCTCGCGCCTGGAAGTTGATGACGTCGGCGCTCAGGCGCTTGGCGGCCGTCTCGAAGGAGATGCGGGTACGCGTCGAATCCTCGAAGAAGAGGTTGACGACGGTCTTCCCCTGAAGCGTCGGAAGCTTCTTGACGCCGTGGCGCTGTGTGGCGGCCATCTGCTCCGCCGTGTCGAGGATCAGGATCGCCTCCTCGCGGGTCACGTCGCGGATCGAAATAAGATGGCTCAAGCTCATCGCTTACAGGCCCTTCCCTAGCAGGACGCCGTCGCGCCCATCGGTTTCGTCGAGCAGGATGGTCACTGTTTCATCCCGCGATGTCGGCAGGTTCTTGCCGACGTAGTCCGGTCGGATCGGCAGCTCGCGGTGGCCGCGGTCGATCAGGACGGCGAGCTGGACGGCCGCGGGTCGGCCGATGCGGCTGAGCGCATCGAGGGCGGCCTTAATCGTGCGGCCCGTGTACAGGACGTCGTCCACGAGGACGACTGTCTGTCCATCGATGCCGGTGACGGGGATCAGCGTTTCCTTGGGGGCGCGCAGCGGCTGGCTGGCCAGGTCGTCTCGGAACATCGTCGTGTCGATGATCGCCAGGTTCGCGTAGGCGCCGGACACCTCGCGAATCCTGTTGACAAGTCTGCGCGCGAGGGTGGCTCCGCGCGTCGGAATGCCGGCGATGACGAGATTGTCACTGCCACCGTTGCGTTCGATGATTTCGTAGGCGATGCGTGTGAGAGAGCGGGCGACGTCGCCTGCTCCCAATACTTCTTTGCCGCGCGATGCGCGATCAGCGTGCAGTGATCCCACTGCGAGCTCCTTCCCCGCCTCACGGGACGGTCATTAAAGGATGTGTTCCAGGTCAATAATACGCGCCCAGTGTGACACTCGCGGATCGCGGGCGCGTGTGAAAGGCCACGTGGGAAGGCATATGAGGCGGCGCGTTGAGGGCTAGGTGCGGTGTGGGGCATGTCCCCGTGGTGGACGCCGGGGCGTGAAGCTGTGAGGGATATACCCGGTAGGGGTATAGAAGCATACCCCTACCGGGTATCGACGCATCATGCGAATGGCGCGCCCGTCACCTACGAAGCGAATGAAAGGGATGAAGCCGTTAAAATTGATGCCGTGCGATCACGCGCACCTATCCAACGTCGACAGACAGGACGATCACGCAATGACCATTGAAGAACTGCCCACTCCCGGTGTCCACGGCGGCGGCTGCGGGTGTGGAGGACACGACGGCGGCGAGCCCACGATCGACGCGACCGCTATCCCCCACCGGCTCCGTCACGCGGCGGTGCTGGGCGCAGCCGGGTCGATGAATGCCGGCGAGGCGTTCATCATCCGCGCTCCCCACCTGCCGCGCCCGCTGCTCGCGCAGATCATGCAGCTGCCCGGCGAATGGACTTTCGAGGTCCTCGTCGATGGCCCGGAGTACTGGGACGTGCGCACCACGCGCGTCTCACTGTGAGGGCGCCCGACCAGGGATCACAACGCCGACGCATACACGTGTGGCCGCCACGAACGATCGTGGCGGCCACACCCATGCACTAGTGTCGTCGAAGCGTCGGCTCAGTATTCCTCGAGCAGCTCGTCGAGCTCGTCGTCGACACTGGCACCGTCAAGCGGCTTCGCGCCGGCGGGAAGCGACCGGGCGGGCGCCTCCTGAACGGGCAGATCCTCACCTGAGTCCGCGTGACTCGTCTGGGACTCCTCGGCCTCGGCGAGAGAGGGAGACTCCTCCTCGCGGCCCTCCCTGCGCGACCACGCGGGCGACGCCAGATCCTTACGAATCGCGTCGAGAACCGCATTGACGAAGGACGGCGAGGTATCCGTCGAAATCGAGCGAACGATAGAGATCGCCTCGTCGATCACGATGATCGGCGACACCTCGTCGTTCTCGAGCATCTCCCACACGGCCACGCGCATGACGGCCAGGTCTACGGCGGCGATACGATCCAGCCCGGGCACGCGCGCGTGCGCCGAAATCAACGAGTCGATGCGACGCAGGTTATCCGCCACACCGGCGATGATCTGAATCGAAAACTCCGGCAGCGGAGTCTGAGCCGCGGTGATGACACGGCGCTCGCGCAGAAGGTCGCGCAGCACGTCGGGGTTAGACCCCATCCCGCGCTGATCGGCCTCGTACACGACGTCGGCCGCGCGCTTGCGGGCCTTGGTGCGCGAGGTGAAGCGGTGCTGCTTC
>CATWCG010000019.1:0-13707 GCA_958349165.1 uncultured Actinomyces sp.
TCGCCCCCATGAAGGCGCTCGGGACAAGCTCTCCCGCCCGCGTGGCGAGCGTGGTCGAGGTGCGCAGGGGAACGTCGGCGACCAGCGTGGCGGCGCTCTGCGTGTCTGTGGAGGCCAGCACGCTCCCGTCGGGCCGGATCACGTAGGAGCTGCCCGTCGTCGAGGACTGGATGGCGGCGCGCGAATACTCCATCGCGCGCATGCGCAGCAGCTGGCCCTGCTGGGCCGACTCCCCCGAGGAACGGAAATGATAGTTGTTCGACGGCGTCACGATCAGCTGCCCGCCCAGCGCCACGCCCTGCCCGATGACCGAAGGGTAGGCCGCCTCGAAGCAGATGCCGACGGCCACGGGCACGTCGCGCCCGTCGCGCAGGCGAAGCGTCATGAGGGGAGCCTCCTGCCCCGCCTCCATGTCCTTGCTGGCCTGGGCGACCTCGGTGGCGAAAGATGAAATGACCTCGCGGAAGGGGATGAACTCCCCGAAGGGGACGGGCACGTGCTTGGAGTAGCGCGCCTCCTCGTCGACGCCTCGCCCCGGCTCCCACACGGCGAGCCAGTTCTTCACGCGGTCGCGCTCGTTCAGGTTGGTGTAGCCGATGACGATCGGCGCATCCAGGGCCAGCGCAGCCTCGTCCACCATCGCGCCGATCGCGGGAAAGGCCACCGGGTCTCGATCCACCGAGCCCTCGCCCCACAGGGCCACGTCAATCGGCCGCTCCTCCACGGCGGGGTCTGCGGCGAGCTGGAGTGAGGCTCGCAGGTTGTTTCCCGTCACCTCACCCGGATGACTGTAGGCCTGCGCGCCCGGCAATGCGATGTCCCCCTGAACCACGCCGACGCGCACGGTGCCTGCCTCCGCCTCGTTCGACAGCGGTATCGCCGCAGGGGCAACGACAAGCACGCACGCGCTCAGCGCCAGGAGCGGCCGAGAGAAACGGCGCTCAGGGGCAACGGCCCCATCACGCCCGGCGAACGCACGGCGCAGGAGAACGGCGATAAAGACGACGGCGGCCGCAACGAGGCTCGTCCCGCCGACGGGCGCGAGATGCCCGAGCGGGGAATCCACCTGAGGCAAGGCCACCGAACCCCACGGGAAGCCCGACCACGGCCAGCGCGAGCGCGCGGCATCAACCCCCGCCCAGCTGATCGCATACAGGAGCGCCTGCGCCAGCGGCGAGCGAGCCGCTCGCCACAGGCTCGTCCACCGGACGAACACGACCCAGGCGCACAGGAACAGCGTCTGCACGAAGGCAAGCACGAACCACGCCACCCGCGTTCCCACCGCCATGGGGATCCAGTCGATGAGCGGCAGCCACATGCTCATGCCGAAGGACAGGGTCACGCCAAGCGCCCTGGGGGCCCGGGCCTCGTCGATGCGGGAGATGAACAGCGCGAGCGCCGGGATCGACATCCACCACCACCCCAGCGGCGGAAAAGACGAGTACAGAGCCAGCCCGGCCACCGCCCCGATCATGGCGTCCGCGCACGTCTGTGCGATCGACGCGCGGCGCAGTATCTGCGAAGTCCTCACGCTACCCTCCCGGCACGCTAGATGGTGGACCACGCAACAATACCGCGACCGATGCGGTCCTTGGCGGCCTCGGCCGTGCCCGCGAGATCGCTTGTTGGCGCGGCGGAGGCGATCTGCCCGAGGCAATCCATCACCTGTCGCATCCACCGCACAAAATCGCCGGCCTGAATCTCGGCCCCGTCAATCGCGGTCGCCAGCGTCGACCCGTGCGCCCACGCGAGCGTCGCGGACATCAGCCCAGCGTCCAGGGACGGTGTGGGCTCGCAGCCGCACTGCTTCTCGACGCGGTGCACGCGCGCGAGCGTGCCCACACACTCCTCCCAAGCCGCGCGCAGGCGGACCCCGACCCCCGTGGGGGCCAACTCGTTCGCCTCGTCGTCGCTGCGCGAGTCGTACACCAGGGCCGAGACGATCGACGCCAGCTCCGCCTCGTCCAGGTCGTTCCACGCCCCCTCGTTGAGGGACATCGCGACGACGAGGTCGCGCTCGCCGAAGATACGGCGCAGGCGCTGCCCCGAGGCCGTCACGCGGTCACCGTCGAGGAATCCGAGGCGCTCCAAGACGGCGCACACGCGGTCGAATTGGGCGGCCACCGAACCGGTCTGAGAGTCGATCGCGCGGCGCAGCTGCTCGATCTCGCGCCCCATACGCGCCCACCGAGCGCCCGCGCGAGCATGCTCCTCGCGGTGGGGGCAGCGGTGCACGGGGTGGGCCCGCATGGCGGCGCGCATCTGGCCGATCGTGTCCTCCCCCGCTGCGTCGGCGGGCAGCTGGTATCGTCCCTTGGCCGCGCCCGAGCGCAGCTCTCCGGCGATGCGCGTGCGTTCCTTCGTGCGCCGCAGGGCCGAGCCGCCCGGAATCGACATGTGCCCGACAACCGCGATGCCGCCGCGCACATCCTCCGGGGCGAGCGCGCGCCACGTGGCATCCTCGCCGATGACGGAGGCCTCGACGCGGCCCGAGGCAGCGGTCGCCTTCGCGCCGACGACGCACAAACGAACCTTGCGGCCCCTGGACAGGGCCAGCACGTCACCCGTGCGCACCCCCGCAAGGACGCGGCGCGACTCCTCACGAGTTTCGCGCTTGCGGGCGCGCGCGCCCGCCTTCTCGGCCTGGCTGATGCGCTCGCGCATCATGAGATACTCGCCGACGTCGCCGCGGGAGCAAGACAGGTCATCGGCCGCCGAGTCCCTGAGGGCCTCGAGCTCGCTCAGGCGCGTCGCCAGCTGGACCACCGCGGAGTCCGCCTGGAACTGGGCGAAGGAAGACTCCAGGACGGAACGGGTCTGGGCACGAGTCGAGCGCGACAACAGGTTGACGACCATGTTGTACGTCGGAGTGAAGGCCGAAATCAGCGGATAGGTGCGCTTGGATGCCAGGGCGGCAACCTCCTCGGGGGCCACTCCCCCACGGTGAGAAACGACCGCGTGCCCCTCGGTGTCGATACCGCGGCGCCCCGCGCGCCCGGACAGCTGCGTGTACTCACCGGCCGACAGGGACACATGGGCGGAGCCGTTCCACTTCGTGAGGGACTCGATGACGACGGTACGCGCGGGCATGTTGATGCCCAGGGCCAGCGTCTCGGTCGCGTACACCATCTTGACCAGGCCCTCGGAGAACAGGTGCTCAACCGTCTCCTTCATGAGCGGCAGCATCCCCGCGTGGTGGGCCGCGATGCCTCGCATGAGGCCGCGCTTCCAGGCGTCGACGCCGAGCACGACGGCGTCCTCGGGGGCGATGAGCGCGATCACCTCGTCGACGTAGCGCTCGATGGCGGCCGCCTCGGATCGAGTCGTCAAGGTGATGCGGGTCAGAAGAACCTGACGCACCGCGTCCTCACAGCCCGCTCGCGAAAAAATGAACGTGATCGCGGGCAGCAGGTGCGCCCGGTCCAGCGAGATCAGGGTCGAGGGCCGCGACTCGCGGCGCACGCGCGGCGCCCGGTTCCACGAGCGTGAACCGCGCCCGCCTCGCATCCCCGAGTCGCCCGTGGCGGCCACCAGCTCAGGGTTGAGTCTGCCCTTGCCGGTCGGCGCGTACAGGTCGAAAATCTCCTCGCCGACGATCATGTGCTGGTACAGCGGCACCGGGCGCTTTTCGGAGACGATGATCTCGCAGGAGGAGCGCACCTCGCGGATCCACGCCCCGAACTCCTCGGCATTCGACACGGTCGCCGACAAAGCGATGATGGCGACGTGCGCGGGCAGGTGAATGATGACCTCTTCCCACACGGGGCCGCGCATCTTGTCCGCCAGGTAGTGCACCTCGTCCAGGACGACGACGCCCAGGTCCTCCAGCGGCGCCCCCGCGTAGATCATGTTGCGGCACACCTCGGTCGTCATGACGACGATGGGAGCCTTGGAGTTGATCGACGTGTCGCCGGTCGCCAGGCCGACGTTGTCAGCCCCGTACAGCTCGCACAGCTCCAGGTACTTCTGGTTCGACAGCGCCTTGATGGGAGTCGTGTAGAAGGCCCGCATGCCTCGCTGCACAGCCACGTACGCCCCGAACTGGCCGACGATCGTCTTGCCCGCACCCGTCGGGGCCGCGACGAGGACGGACTTTCCCTCCTCGACGGCGTCCAGCGCATCGATCTGGAAGGGATCGGGGGTAAAACTTAACCCCTCGACCCAGCGAGCGCGCAGCGACGCGGCGGCGCGCGCGTGCTCCCTGTAGGCCGCGTAGCGCTGGGAGGCGCTGCCCTCTCCGACGCTCGTGCGTTCCTCGACCTCGACAGAGCGTGCGTGCGGCGCTCGGTGCCTGCGTCGTTTCGGGCTCACGATTCTTCCTCCCGGCTCCACTCGGTGATGATCGAACGCGCACGCGCGCCCGCCTGGGCGCGGCGGTCGGGCGTCACGGCGCGCAGGTGCGCGGCGACGTCGGTGAGCAGGCTCAGCCCCCACTCCTCGTTCCACACGGGCACGCGGATGCGCGCTCCCCCATTGGGGAGCTCGCAGACGACGCTGCCCGCGTACTCGTCGGCGATCCAGCGGGCGGCGCGGTCCACGTCGAGCGTCCAGGTGGGTGCGTCGTCGCGGACCCGGCGCGGCGAGTGCACGCGCGGTCCGACGACGCCGACGTTCGACATCGACGCGAGCGAAAACGTGCGAGGCCCCTCCGCCTGCGTGCACCATCCGCGCAGCAGCCAGCCGGTCGAGCTCGCCTCCAGCGACCACGGGTCGACGACGCGGTGCGAGGACCGTCCCTGGGCGGACACGTAGTCGAAAGACACGCGCTGAGCCTTCGCGAGGGCCTCGCGCAGGGCTTCGGCGACGGCGGACGAGGCCGGCACAGGCGAGGCGTCAATGTGGCCCTGGGCCCCCGCCTCCTGAAGCCCACCCAGCGCACTCACGACGAGGGCCGCGTGAGGCAGGTGCGCGGCCACATCCGGTGCCAGGAGAGGGCCGATGGCCGACAGGCCGATCAAGAGCGCCTGGGCCTCCACCTCCGACAAACGCAGAGGCGCGCTCGCCCCCAGCGTCGCGCGCAGCGACACGCGCTGCTCCTCCTCGAACAGTCCCCAGTCGACCTCGAAGGACTGTCCGGGCAACGAATCACCAACGGAGGCCACGTACTCGATGTCGCGCCTCACCTGGCGGCGCGTGCGGCCAAAGTGCGCGCACAACTCATCCACGTGCACCCCCGGATGCTCGGCGATCCACGCGATCATCGAGGACAGGCGCACGATGGCCAAGGACACGGTTTCAGGCATCGTTTCCTCCCCAGGCCGCAGCCGATCGCAGGCGGTCGAGCATCGCCGCGCGCAGCGTGTCGGGGCCGATGACGACCACGTCGGCCGCCAACGGCAAGAGCCGGGCGATCCACGTTCCGGTCTCCCCATCCTCCAGGCTCACAGGCTCCCAGCCCTCACGCGTGCGCACGTTTGCTGCGCGCTCATCCAAGGCCTCGTACCCCGCGAGCACGCTCCGCGCGGCACTGCCCCGTCGGATGCGAACAAGCGGCGACACCAGCGAGGAGACCCGCGGCGCGACGCGCGCGGGGGCCGGAGAGGCGTCACCCTCCTCCCCCAAGAACTCAACCGCGGAGCGCACGCGAGACACGCGGAACGTGCGCTCCGCGCCCCGATCCAGGTCCCAGCCCCACAGGTACAACGCCCGCCCCTGAACGCTCAGGGCCCACGGCTCCACGGCGCGCTCGGTCAGACCCCCCGACCCCGGGTACTCGAAGGTGACGACGCGGCGCTCGCGAATAGCGCGCGCGAAAGACGTCGCGGCCTCCAGCCCCCGCAGCCCCAGGCGAATCGCGGGCGCGGATACGTCCTCGTCCGACGCGGCCGCCGCCTTCGCGTCGATCGAATCTGCCACGATATCCTCGCGGTCCCAGGCGCGGGCAGCAAGCGAGAGCAGCACCCGGTCCACACTCGTGACCTCAATGTCGGGGGCGAAAGAATCGCGCGCAATCGAATAACGCTCCCCGCGCCCGATGCTCAGGTGCGCCCCGGCCTCGCGCAGGGCGTCCTTGTCACGCTGAAACTGCGTCTCGAACGCGTCGTCGGCCAGGCCTCGATAGCCCGGAAGGGAACGCAACTGCGCCTTGGTGCGTCCCGGCCGCGCACCCAGGAGCTCGACGAACAGCTCAAGGACGCGCACGTTGGCGGTAGGGGCGGTGCTCACCCACCCACCCTACGCGACGCGTGCGCGTCCCGTGCGTGCGGCGCACCGTCAGGATTGAGACGAGGCCTCCGCACCGGCGTCGGCGTACTCGTTCGTCACGATGGCGGACGGATCCACGTCCCCTTCGAGGACGCCGATGGAGGACAGGAACGACACCATCGACGACCACGTCGCGAGATCCTGAACCCCGTCCGCACGCGCGTCGTCGCCGAGCCACAGTGGAACGGTCGCAGCGAGCACCGCATTCGCCGCGCTGAGCGACGTCTCATCGGTGAGCGTCGTATCCCATTGCGCAGTCGCATCGAGCGCGATCTGAGGATTCTCGGCGATTGCGTTCATCGCGCTGGCCGTTGCCGACACGACCGCACGAGCCTGCTGCGGATGCGCTTGCGCCCAGTCGCGCGTCGTAATAATCGAGGCCGCGACCAGCGGGGTGGATCCGTCATCGAGCGGAATCTCGCGAATGTCGAGACCCGACAGGCGCATCTGCACCGCGTCGTTGTTCGTGAAGCCGACGACCGCGTCCACCTGGCCGGCCGCCAGGGCCGCCTGCTGCGTGTAGCCGATCGACGAAATGGTCACGTCGGAGGTCTGCAGGCCGCCGGCCTTGATCGCCGCGAGGGTCGCGTAGTAGCTCGAACCATACTCGCCGGGGATGCCTATCGTCTTGCCCTTCAGGTCTGCGAGGGTCACGATCGGAGAATCCGCGGGAACGATAACGGTGCCGGGGTAGGACGCGTAGTACTGCCCGATCGAGACGATGTCCAGGCCCTGCGAGGCGGCCACCGCTGCCTCGTCGCCCGAGGCGATAACGACGTCCTCCTGCCCGGCCAACAGCGCCGTCAAGAGGCCCTCGTCGGAGCCGTGGTGGCGCACCGTCGCCGTCACTCCCGCGTCGTTATACATGCCCTGCGCGTCGGCGACGTACACGGGCGCAAACTGCACGTTCGGAATGTAGGTCAGACCGATGGTGACGTCGCCGGTCGCGGACGAGTCCGACTGGCCTGCGTTCGAACCGGCCACACAACCGGACAGTGCGAGCGAGGCGCACGCACCAAGTGCGAGGCCGCGACCAATAGTGGAAAGCTTCAAGGGATGTCTCCTTCACTGCGTGATGGCGTAACGCTTCGACCGCTCGACCTGGTACACGATGACATACAGGATCGTCGCCATCACGCACAGGATCGCGATGATGACGAACATGCCGGCGGTGTCCACGTTGCTTCTCATTTGAGTGAGTACCTGCCCGAGCCCGGACCCTCCCATGACCATCTCCCCCACGACTGCGCCCGTCACCGACAGGGCGAAACCGTTGCGCAGACCGCCGAGAATGGCGGGGGCCGCAAGCGGAATCTCCATGTGCAGGGCCATCGTCCACCCCGTCGCGCCGTCGAGAGCGGCCGCCTCAAGCAGCTCGCGGTCGATATGACGCAGTCCGACGACGGTGGACACGAGGATCGGGAAAAACACCATGAGCGCGCACAGCACGACGATCGGCGTGATGCCGTACCCGACCCACAGCACGAGAATGGGGGCGATTGCGATGGCGGGCAACGCCTGGGTTGCCCCGAGGAAGGGTTCCACCGCCGCAGCCAGCAGGCGGCAGCGGTAGATCGCATACGCTAACGGCAGCGCAACGACCGTTCCGAGCGCGCACCCAGCGACCGCCTCGCCGCCCGTGACCGCGATCTGGCGCCAGGTGGTCGGGCGCTGCAAGAGCGCCGCCCCCTTGCGTGCGACAGCGAGCGGATCGGGCAGGCGCCAGGCTTCGATGCCGGTCAGCGTGGTCGACAGCCACCAACCCGCCAGCAACAGGGCGAAGAAGATGATCGGTGCCGCGACGGTGAGCACACCGCGAGGCTTGTTCCGAGATGCCACGACTTACTTTCCAACACCGGGGGTACGCGCAGCACAGCAGACGCACGCATGCGCCTCATGCACTCCTCCCATCCGGACTGTAACCGTCGGCGCCGGAATTTCACCGGCTCAACCGCCCTCGTTCGGTGAGGGCGGGTCGCGGACTATCACCGCCGGTTCGGACTTTCACCGACCCCGGAGTACTCGCTTGCCATTGTGCCACGCGGGGCGTGTGGCTGCGAGAGGAGTTCGCGGTGCACGAACGGGACGAGGCCCGAGCCCCGTCCCGCTCGTGCGCGCAGTCGCGCTCAGTGAGTGTGGGCGTTCGCGAGCTCGCGCAGCGCCTCCACCTCGCGGTGGGCGTCCTCCGCGCGGAAGACAGCGGAGCCGGCGACGAAGTTGTCGGCGCCAGCGATGGCCGCGCGCTCGATGGTCGCGCGCGAGATCCCGCCGTCCACCTGAATCGAGACCTCCAGGCCGGCGGCGTTGATGGCCGCCCGGGTGCGCTCGATCTTGGGAATCATCTGCTCGATGAAGGACTGGCCGCCGAAGCCCGGCTCGACAGTCATGATCAGGATCATGTCGAACTCGTTGAGGATATCCACGAAGGGCGCGATGTCCGTCGCAGGCTTGAGCGCCAGCCCCGCGCGCGCCCCCAGACGGTGCAGCTCCCGCGCCAGGCGAAGCGGCGCGGCCGCAGCCTCGGCGTGGAAGGTCACCGAGTGGCATCCGACCTCAGCGTAGCCGGGCGCCCAGCGATCGGGATCCTCGATCATGAGGTGGGCGTCCACCGGGAGGATCCCGGACTTGACGACGGCCTCAGCGACCGGGAGCCCCCACGACAGGTTCGGCACGAAATGGTTGTCCATGACGTCGACGTGGGCGACGTCGGCTCCGGCGATCTTCGCGAGTTCGCCGCGCAGGTCGGCGATGTCGCAGTTCAGGATCGACGGGCTAATTGTGGCGTTCATAACGCTTATGCTAGCGCCTGCGCAGGCACGCCACAAACATAAGATCCGTGCCAAACCGGTGATCCCACAGCTGCAGGGTGCGGCCCGCAACGCCGGATAGGCGGCCCGCCGCGTCTGGCACGCCGAGGGGGAACGGGGCGCACTCGTCGGCGAGGGCGACGGTGTCACACAGGTCGACGCCGCCGGCCTCGAGCAGGCGCGCGACCTGGTCGCGGGTTTCGGCCGCGTGCGGCGAGCACGTGATGTATGTCAGGACGCCGCCGGGGCGCGTGAGTGCGACGGCGCGGTCCAGGAGCTCAGCCTGCAGCTTCGTCAGCTCCTCCACGTCCGCGGGGGTGCGATTCCATCGCGACTCGGGCCGCCTGCGCAGCGACCCCATGCCCGAGCATGGAGCGTCGACGATGACGCGGTCGAAGGATGCGAGCGGCCAGGCGCTGCGCCCGCCGCCGAAGCTGCGCCCATCCCCGCTGACCACTTCGATGGAATCGTAGAGTCGCGTCGTGCGTTCGATGAGGCGGGCACGGTGGGGATGGACCTCGTTGGCGGTCACGCGAGCCCCGCGCTCCTGCGCCAGCCCCGCAAGCATCGCCGCCTTTCCACCCGGACCCGCGCACAGGTCAAGCCAGCGCTCATCCGCTCCCCCATCCAGCGGCGCATGCGCGGCGATGAGCGCGGCGAGCTGAGAGCCTTCGTCCTGGGCGCCCGCGCGGCCGTCGCGAATCGAGGGAAGACGCGCCGGATCGCCCGATTCGAGCAGCACGGCGCGCGGGGAGATGGCACCGAGGGCCACGCGAGTGTCGAGGATATCCTCCGCCTCGTCGGCGAGCTCGTCCACGCCCATCAGCGCCGGGCGCGCGACGAGTGTCACGGTGGGCACCTCGTTGTCAGCGGCGAGGACATCCTGAAGCTCGTCGGGCGAATAGCCGTGGGCGACGAGCGCCTCGCGGAACGCGCGCACCATCCACGCGGGATGCGAGTAGCGCACGCCCAGCGCCTCGTCCTCGTCCGCGATGGCGGCCATGGCGGCCTCGCGCTCGTCGCTACTCTCGCGCGTGATTGAGCGTAGGACGGCGTTGACGAAGCGAACAGGGCCGTCGGTCAGGTGCTCGCGGGCGACGTCCACCGTCGCCGAGACGGCCGCATGGTCGGGAACGCGCATATCGAGGAGCTGGTGGGCGCCCATGCGCGCCAGCACCACGACGCGCGGATCCAGGTCGGCCAGCGGCCGATCCACGTGGCGGGCGATGACCCAGTCGAGGCGCCCGATCGCGCGCAGCGTGCCGTGGACGAGCTCGGAGGTGAAGGCAGCGTCGCGGTCGGTGAAGTGCCCGTCGCGGCGCGCCTGACGCAGCGCCTTGGGCAACAGGATGTTCGCGAAGGCCCCCTTGGTCTCAACCTCGATAAGGACCTCGTAGGCGATGCGCCGGGGCTCGTCGGCGCGACGCAGCTTGCGGTAGCCGTCGGAGTAGCGGCGTTCGCTCATCGTCCCTCCCCCTTCGCGCCGCCGAGGCGCATCGTGTCATCCGGCCTGGCCCCCCGGGCCCACGCCGCGGCGTCCATCCAGGACTTACCGGCGGGGGCGACCTGGCCGAGGATGAGCGCGCCGCCCGCGCAGCCGACGCTGACCTGCTTCTTCGTAACCTCCAGCTGGCCTGGCTCCAGGTCGTCGCGCTGCACCGGCGTGGCCACGCCGAGCTTCATGCGCGTGCCGCCGGGCAGCATCGTGTAGGCGCCCGGGTTGGGCGTCACGGAGCGGATGATGCGGTCTTCTTCCTCGGCGCTGCGCGTGAAGGAGACGTAGCCGTCGGCGTGCTCCAGGCGCCGCGCGTGCGTGATGCCCGTCTGACCCTGCGCAACGGCCACCGCGGTGCCAGCCTGGAGGCCATCGACGACGTCCAGCACCTGGGAGGCGCCCGCCTGCGCCATCGCGTCCAGTAGCTCGCCGGCGCTCTCGCGTCCGATTCTCACCTCGACGCGCGAGTAGATGTCGCCGGTGTCGAGCCCCTCTTCGAGGTTAAACACGCACGAGGCCGTCGTCGCGTCCCCCTCACGAATCGCCCACTGGACGGGCGCCGCGCCCCGCCACCTGGGCAGGTCCGAAAAGTGCAGGTTCACCCACCCGTGGGTCGGCATCGCGAGGACGGCGGGGGGAATGAGCCCCCCGTAGGCCACGACCACACCGAGGTCGGCGCCCACGGCGGCGATGCGCTCGCCGATCTGCGCGCTCTTGAGCGTCGTCGTCTCCGCCACCTCGACGCCAGCCTGCGCCGCGACCTCGGCCACGGGAGACGGATACAGCGTCTTGCCCCGACCGCGCCGCGCCGGCGGGCGGGTGATCACGAGGGCAACCTCATGAGAGGAGGCGAGCAGGGCGCGCAGCGTGGGCACTGCGGCATCGGGGGTTCCAGCAAAGATAATGCGCACGAGCGCCAGTGTACGGCACCGCGTGGCCCCGGACTTAGAAGAGCTCCGGTGGGTTCACGCTCATTTTCACCAGCGGGGCCTTGCGAGCGCTGCGCGAGCGCCGGACACGGTCGAGCGCGGCAAGCATGTCGGCAGTGCCAGGCAGCGGCGCGCGCACGAGGGTACGCACCTGGTTCTCCTCCCCCTCACGAGTGGCGGGCACGGCGACCGTTCCCACCAGCTGCGCCCCGCCCTCGCGCACGACCTGGTCCGCGACCTGTCGTACCTGCGCGGCTGGGCCATCGAGTGCCACCATCGTGCACGCGGGGAAAAACCCGAGGGCCTCGCGCTCGTCGAGGAGCCGATCGGCGTAGTCGGTGGGCGACCAGCGAACGAGCATCTGGCCCAGGGCATCGGGAATCGAGCCCACGACGAGGCCTGGGCGGCCCGGGCGCACGAGCGAGAGCGCGTCGAGCCAGCGGCGGGCGGCCTCCTCGGGTGCCCACAGCTCCGCTCGACCGGCGAGGGCCGCGGCGTCGAGGATGACCGCGCAGGCGTATCCGCCCTCGACGTGGGGTTCGGCGCCCGCCGTCGCGACGATGACGGTGGGGCGAGAGGGAAGCGTGCGGCTCACGCGGTGGGCGGCCGACGACTCAAGGACCGAGGCCTCGGGCAGCGTGCGTGCGATCTCCTCGGCCGTGCGCGAGGAACCCACGCGCGCGCCGCGCAGCTCCCGCCCCGAGCAGTGCGGGCACCGCCAAGAGCCGGGGTCGCGCCCACACCAGGCACACGATGCCACCCCCTCGGCGTTCATCGTCAGAGGGCCCGAGCAACGAGTACAGCGCGCATGCTCGCCGCAGCGGCGGCACACGACGGTCGGCCAGTAGCCCGCAGACGCCACCTGGATGAGGACCGGTCCCTCGCGCAGGCCCTGACGAATCATGCGCAGGGCGGCCTGCGGGATGCGCATGCGCCCGCCGGCCCCCTCGCGTTCGGCCTCGACCGGCCCGTGCAGATGGACGCGCGGCGTGGCCTCGCGCAATGCCTGCGCAGTGGGATCGACACTCACCGCCCATCCGTAGCGAACGAGAGCCTGTGCCTTGACCGAACGGGACGCCGACAGGACGAGCAGACCGGCGCCCTCCACCGCGCAGCGTTGCACGGCCACGTCGAGGGCGTCGCAGCGCGGGAAACGCCTCTCCCGCAGACGATCGTCTCCGTCGCCGACGATGATGATGAGCCCGAGGGACGCGCAGGGCACCCACACCGCCGAGCGGGTGCCCACCACGATGGGGACGCGGCCCAGGGAGGCGGCGACGTGCGCGCGGTAACGCTCCTCGGCCCCTACCTCGCCGCCGCTGAGGGCCGTGGGCACGCCCAGATCGTCCTCCAGGTCGCGGGCCACGCGCGAGGCCTGCTCGCCGGTCGCCGTGATGACGACGACGCTGCGCCCCGACGACACGGTCGCGGCCACGGCTTGCGACAGGCACGAACGAAGGTGGGGCTGCAGGGAGGTCACGACGGCGCGGGGAGACTCACCCGCCCCGAGCCGCGACAGCAGGGCCTGACCGGCCGAGTAGGCGCGCCAGCCCTCCCCCGCGCCCGGGGCGTCAACGACGGGCCACGCGGGAGCAGCACTGGCAAGGACCTCTTTCTCCGCGCGCGCGTGCCGGGGCGGCACGGCGAGAGACAGCACCTGGGACGTCGTGGCAAGGAAACGCGAGGCGACACGGCGTGCTGCCTCGTACAGGGGCGGCGTCAGTATGGGTGTCTCCGATACGACCGCCTCGAGGCGTCCCACACCCTCGCTCACCTCGCGACGGGTGCGCTCGATAATCCAGCCGTCGACGCGGGTACCCGACACACGCACCCGAACGAGAGACCCGACCTGGGCCCGGTCAACGAGAGCGTCGGGAACCAGGTAATCGAGCGGCCGATCCATGTGGGCCAGATCGACGTCGACAAGCACACGGGCAACCTCCGCGCTGCGCGTGGCAGGCGGGTCGAAACCGTCGAGCAGGCCCTGCGTGGACATCATGAGCCTAGTGAAACACAGCGCGGGCTCATCTGCGGTACCGCTCAGCCCAGAAGCTTCAGTCCGTACTTGGCGGCCACCATCGCGAGCACGCCAAAGACGATGAGCCCCCACAGCGCCCAATCCAGGCCCTGGGCGACCGCGCGCCGCAGCCCCTCCGGGGCAGGAATCACGCCGTCACGAATGTTGATGCGCGTAATACCGCCGAACACGAGCGTCGTCGTGAGCGTGATGAGCAAGCACCACGGGCACAGGACCTGGATGACAAAGTAGGAC
>CATWCG010000020.1:0-13561 GCA_958349165.1 uncultured Actinomyces sp.
GGCACCGCGTCAATGACCTTCGATCTGGCTGCAGCCATGGTCAAATAGTGCGGCTATCGTGTCGCTTGGCGACGGTTTGAGCGAGGTTGTCACCGCTTGACGCGGTTCGCACCTCCTCGTGAAAATCTGTTGACAGGTGGAGCCCTCGTCCTCGTGGCGAGGGCTCCCTTGCATGTGGTCAAGGACTCTCATTTTCCGCTAACCAAGTGGTTGAGCGACGGGGGTTTTCGTGACACTATTAGTGGTAACCATTAACGTGATACCTGTGAGGATCCGATGAAATTTATCCGCCGCTGCCTCGCCCTCGGCCTGGCATCGATAACCGGTTTCGGAGTGCTTGCACTCAGTCCCGTCGCAGCTCAGGCTGCTGTTGACCCCCTCCACGACGGCCTCTCCGAGGCCACTGCAGCCGCCTCGTGCTGGGAGATCAAGCAGAACAACCCGCGCTCGGAAAACGGCACCTACTGGCTCCAGACGGCCACCATGGATGCCCCGCGCCAGTTCTTCTGTGACCAGAGCACGGACGGCGGCGGCTGGGTCCTCATCGGTCGAGGCCGTGAGGGCTGGGAGACGTGGAGCCAGGGCAAGGGCGACGAGTCCAAGCTCGCGACCCGCTCGCGCACCCCCGGCGACTTCGAGGTCATCCAGGCCTCCCACGAGACCGTCAACGGCCTGCTCGGCGGCACCAAGGTCTCCGACCTAGCCGACGGCGTCATGGTCCAGCGCGCCTGGAACTACCGCGGCACCGCCTACCAGACCGTGCGCATGCAGTTCCCCAAGATGAGCGACTTCATCTGGCCCTTCAAGAGCGCTCACCCCGTGAACGTCAAGTTCAACCGCGAGTGGTGGGTCAACGGCGGCATCGTCTGGTCGGGCTTCGGCACCAACACCGGCTGGGGATACGTCAACCTGACGGCCTCCCCCCAGAACAAGTACACGATGGGCTGGGGCTACGGGCCGCTGGCATCCTCGTGGTACGACACCTCCTCCTCGACGTCGTTCTTCCACCGCAACGGCTCCATCATTAACCCCTACGCCGAGGTCTACGTCCGCCCCGAGCTGCGCTCCACGGATTCCTCCTTCCGCGCCATCGGCGACGGCGGCACCGCGGCCGAGACTCAGAAGGCCTCCGTCTCCGAGTACGCCAGCCCCACCGCGTGGGGCGTGACCGGTAACCTCAACGGCTCCATCCAAGAGGGCAACATCCAGGTCCAGGCCTTCGAGCAGGTCGGCTCGACCATGTACGTCGGCGGCAACTTCACCGGCGTCCAGAAGGGCAAGAACGGTTCGGCGATCACCTCCAACGGCCTCGCCGCCTTCGACGCGACCACGGGAGTGTGGACCGGCCAGACCTTCGACTTCAACAACCAGGTCAAGGACCTCGTCGAGCTGCCCAGCGGCAAGCTCCTCGCCGTCGGTGACTTCACCAAGGTCAACGGCGAAACCCATGTGGGCACCGTCCTCATCGACCCCGCGACCGGCGCGATCGACCCCTCGTGGGATCTGCAGGTGCGCAACGGCAACGGTGGGCGCGTCAGCGTGAAGTCCGCGAAGGTGATCGACGGACGCATTTACCTGGCCGGCGCCTTCACCCACCTGTCCGGCAACGGCGTTTCCTCCGTCTACGCCCGTAACGCCGGGCGCCTCGATCTGAACGGCACACCTGACCGCTCCTGGAACCCCGATATCAACGGCACCGTCGTCGATATCGACGTCGACGAGGCCGACACGTACCTCTACGCGGCCGGATTCTTCACGCGTATCCACGATCGCGTCGCCGAGAACGCCGCCCGCGTCGAGACGTCCGCGGGTGCCACGCTCGACCAGTCCTGGTCCTTCCGTCACTCCTACCTGATCGGCAAGTACCAGCAGGCGGTGACGGTCGGTAACGGCCGCGCCTACTTCGGTGGCTCCCAGCACTCGCTGTTCGGCTACAACACGTCCGACATGACCCGCACCTCCGGGTCCATCACGATGCAAAACGGCGGCGACCTGCAGGCCACGACGCGCTCCGCCACCGGAGTCATCTACGGCTCGTGCCACTGCTCCGACTTCACCTTCCAGGACGCCTACCACTACCTGGCGCTCGGCAACACCTGGACCCGCGCCGACGAGATCCAGTGGGTCGGCGGATGGGACGAGGCCACCGGCCGCCAGCTCGGCTGGACCCCCTACCGCCTGTCCTCCCTGCGCTCCACCGGCGCATGGGCCCTCGAAATGGCCGACGACGGCGCCCTGTGGGCCGGCGGCGACTTCAACTACTCCTACACCTCCAAGACGGCCGGGCAGTGGTCCGGTGGCTTCGTGCGCATGCCCGCGCGTAACGCCACCGCCCCCGCGGTGCCCGCCAACCTGCGCGCCTCCGACGGCAACTCCCAGCAGGTGACCCTCAAGTGGTCCTCCGTGCCGGGTGCCGACTCGTACCAGATCCTGCGCGATGACCGCACGATCGCCACCACGACCTCGACGTCCGCCACCGTGCCCCTGGGCGGCAACAACCGCTTCTTCGTGCGCGCCGTCGCCTCCGACGGCCTGGCCGGCGCCTCGACCCACGCCTACGTGGTCGACTCCAACGGCAAGCCCGACCAGTCCGACGACGCGACCCTGCTCGTCGACTCGGACGCCACCTGGGCGTACCACTGGTCGACCGACGCGGTCGCGAGCGACTGGGCCCAGACCTCGTTCGACGACTCCTCCTGGAGCCGCGGCACCGCCCCGATCGGCTACGGCGCGACCGGACTGGGCACCGTCCTCAAGCCCGGCGCGGCCAAGACCCGCCCCGTCACCACCTACGCGCGTACCACCTTCACGGTCGCTGACCCCTCCGCCATCGGCGGCGTCAACGTCGCCGTGACGGCCGACGACGGTGCCGTGGTCTACGTCAACGGAACCGAGGTCGTGCGTCAGCGCATGAGCGAGGGCGCCGTCGACGGCTCGACCTACGCCTCCGCCTCGGTGTCGACCGCCTCCGCACGCGCCGACCGACAGCTGGTCTTCGTGCCCGCGTCCTCGCTGGTCGCCGGCACCAACACGCTCGCCGTGGAAACCCACCTGAACTACCGTTCCACCGCCTCGATGAGCGTCGATGGCACGGTCAAGGTCGTCGCCAAGGGCGCCGAGCCGACGCCCGAGCCGCAGCCCGAACCCGAGCCGCAGCCCCAGCCGCAGCCCGACGAGCCGATCGTGCCCGACCCGGACAAGCCGCTCGAGGTCCTCGACGTCTCCGGCGTCAACTTCGGCGAGTTCCTGCCCACCGGCATGTACTGGAACTACTGGAACTCCAAGGACAACCCGGGCGCCGACTGGAACTCCACCGGCGACCTGTCCAAGTGGAAGCACGGCGCCAGCCCGCTCGGCTGGGGCGACCGCGACGCCGGCACCCCCTTCGACCTGGCCCCCTCCGACCGCGCGATCACGAACTACTTCGCCCGCGACGTCAACCTCGGTACCATCAGCGCCGACTTCGAGCTCACGCTCACCGTCCGCGCCGACGACGGAGCCGTCATCTACGTCAACGGCACCGAAGTGAAGCGTGTCAACATGCCCGAGGGTAAGATTGACGCCAATACGCGGGCCTCGTCCAACGTGTCGATCTCCGCTGCCAAGAAGAACACCGTCACCATCGTGGTGCCTCGCGACGTGCTCAAGGACGGCGTCAACCGTATCGCCGTCGAAGAACACGCCAACTACACGGGCGCCACGTCTGTGACCTTCGATCTCAAAGCAAGCCTGCTGAGGTAATCGAGATGACTCACCAGTCGCCCAACGCTGGCGGCCTCGACCACAACGAGGCCGCCAGCGCGGTCGGCGCCACCGCCGCCGATCCCGCCTTCGACGCGATGGCGCAGCGCGTGCTCACCCGCGGGCACGCCACCACGTGGCTCAACCACTGGTCGCTGCTGCACGCCGACTTCCGTGCGCTGGCGCGCATGAACACCGTCGGCTTCGACGGGACGCTCCTGCAGATGCGCCTGCGCGCAGCGGGGCACGAGGTGGCTCGCACGTCGGCGGACCTCGTCCTGCCTCACGTCTTCTCACGCCTCGACGACGGCTCTCGCATCACCTTGATCGGCGCCGTTCCCGAGGCCGGAGAGGCGGCAGCGCAGCGCCTGGAGCGTTTCGACGTCCAGGTCATCGACGGTTACGACGGACTGCGTCGTTTCAAGGCGCAGCCTCGGGTACTGGTGGACTTCGACCCTCGGCTCGTGATCGTGGGCCTGGGCGCTGGGCTGCAGGAAGTCGTCGCCTCGGTCGCGCTCGGGCTCGTGCCCGAAGCGTCCGTGTGCACGGCGGGCGGCTGGATCGACCAGTACGCGCGCGCCGCTGACGACTACTTCCCGGACTGGGTGCATGCCGCCCGTCTGGGCTGGGCATGGCGCATCGCGCACGAGCCCAAGCGCTTGACGAAGCGCTACACGGTCGAGGCCCTCGACTTCGTCGCTCACGCGCCGCAGCTCGTGAGCCGACTTGAGGCGATGGGCTCCTTCTTCGATCTGGGGCTCGCCGTGAGTCGCCAGGCCTGAGCGGGGCGCCCCGCCCGCGCGTGTGCGTGGCAAGGGCGGGCCGGACCTTGTATGGTCCGGCCCGCCCCATTTGTATGCTCTGTGGGCCTCGCGTGGCGGAGGCCCGCCCGGGGGTGTGATGGTGAGGGTGTGATGGTGGGCTATGCCGGTGGGGGAGCGGGATGCGCGGTGACGAGCCGTCAGGGGAGCCCGACGCCCCGAATCTTGGTGGCAGGACGCGACGTGTTCCAGGCGGGGCAATTTCTCGGCTTGCTGGCGCAGGAAAGTAGGCGTCGAAGGTGGTCAGCACCGACGTGGAGGACGGGCGCAATGGGAGGAACGCCCACACTGCAGGCCACCTCGACCTCATCAGCCGTCTTCCGCCTATCTGTCAGGGCGTGTTCAATCGTCTAGGTGGAGCGCGTTGGGCGCCAACCCCGTTGAATCCGCCGCCCTCACGCCGCCAGGCGTGGGAATGTGGCATGAGAGCCGCGACACGTCGGCGACAGGCCGACACGCAGCGTCCTCTCAGTCAGGCGTCTGGGAGTGCAGGGGTGCCTTCTGCGCTCGGCGGGGATGCCGCGAAGGTACCCCGGAATGGGTGAAAAGAGCAGGTCAGCAGGTCAGTCTTCGCAGCCCGAGGGAGCCCGGCGAGCGGCGCCGGGGGTGTGTCTTGAGACGCCCCTCATGTATGGGGAATAACCGTTATCTGATGATTGACAGCCGTGTTGAGTGCCTGAGTGTCGGTCTCTCACACCCGAAGGTGTCACACATGTGACCGCCCGCGTAGCGCACATAACTCTCTCGTTGCGCCGCTGCCACGTCCGCGAGTGCCCCTCTGGCGGCCCGGAGGGCGGCGCCGCACGCCTGTGAGGCGAGCCTTGGAGTTGAGCGCCCTGCGCCCGGTGGGCGGGCTGACGAGCGCCTCGATGATCGCCGCCCACGCAGTGCCTCACAGTGCGGGCGGATGGCGTGTGCTGTGGTCGTGCATGACGTCGTGAGGGGCGTGGACGCGGCTCGCGACAGCACGCAAGGGAACGGGCATCAGGCGCAGCGAATCATGCGCAGAGAAAGGGTGAGGCCCGAGCCGAATGGCTCGGGCCTCACCCAATCACACACACGCAGAAAGAATCAGTAGGCTCCCTCGTGACGCAGCAGAGCGGGAACCGTCTGCAGCATGATCCACGCGTCGAGCGTGAGGGAACGGTGCTGGGCGTAGGAAAGGTCCAGGTGGACCGTCTCATCCCAGGAGAGGTTCGAGCGGCCGGAAATCTGCCAGAGGCCGGTGATGCCCGGACGCACGGCGAACTTGCCCATGACGCGGGGCTCGTACTGAGCGACCTCGCTGGGGAGCGGGGGGCGCGGGCCGACAAGAGACATGTCACCGCGCAGAACGTTGAAAAGCTGGGGAAGCTCGTCAATCGAAGTCTTGCGCAGGAAGGCGCCGATGCGGGTGATACGGGGGTCGTTAGTCATTTTGAACATGATCGAATTTCCCGCGCTGGAGTCGGCCTCGTTGGCCTCCATCAGGGAGGCCTTCATGGCCTCGGCGTCCACTCGCATGGTGCGGAACTTAAACATGGTAAAAGTCGTTCCGTTGAGGCCCACGCGCTCCTGCGTGAAGAAAGCGGGGCCTCCGTCGTTCAGGCGCACCGCCAGGCCGACGATGATCCAGACCGGGGTCAGCAGAATAATGCCCAGAAGCGAGGCGAAAATGTCGCACATCCGCTTGATCGCGTTGTCGGCGGACGCGGCAAAATCCGACGCATGCTCGAACGCGAGTGCCGTCGATGCGGCGCGTGCAGTTGGCTTCGTCAAAGTTGTCATCTGTGCGTCTTCCTTCTACTTCCTCAAACTCAAATACTGTAGGTCGGTTAGAGGGGGGTTTCCCCTCCAGACTAGGACATTTACTGAGTAAATGACCCTTGCGCGCCTCAGTCACCGTTAGGTGTTAACCCTAGTCTATCCATACGGTTAACTTATTTGCTAACCAAAGGGTTAAGTACAAGCGAAAATGGGCTGTGATTTCCTACACCGGAGGGGTCTCGCAGAGTGGCCAAAAATGTCTGGTGACCGGGTGGTAGCTTCCTGACACGGTGGAAGAATGCGCAGGTATACGCCACGAGATAGACTTGGAAGCGTGTCGTGACTGGCGATTGAGGTGGGCAACCACCGGGGAGCGACGCATCGGCATCGATAGCCGCCCGCCTGGGCTACAAGTTGCTGTTATCACAATCGAATGATCAACAGGAGAACCCGATGGATTCCCTCAACGACATGACGCTGGCGCAGCTGGACCCCGAGATCCAGGCAGTGCTGGACTCCGAACTGGAGCGTCAGCGCGGCACCCTCGAGATGATCGCCTCGGAGAACTTCGTTCCGCGCGCCGTTTTGCAGGCGCAGGGCTCGGTCCTTACGAACAAGTATGCGGAGGGCTACCCGGGTCGCCGCTACTACGGCGGCTGCGAGTTTGTCGATGTTGCTGAGTCGCTCGCGATCGAGCGCGCCAAGCAGGTCTTCGGCGGCGACTACGTCAACGTCCAGCCCCACGCTGGAGCTCAGGCCAACGCGGCCGCGCTGATGGCGATGGCGAACGTCGGCGACCCGATCCTGGGCCTGTCCCTGGCCCACGGTGGCCACCTCACCCACGGCATGCGCCTGAACTTCTCGGGCAAGCATTACAAGGCGGTCGCCTACGAGGTGGATCGCGAGACGATGCGCATCGAACCCGAAAAGGTGCGTGAGGCCGCCCTGGCGGAGCGTCCGCGCGTCATCATCGCCGGCTGGTCGGCCTACCCTCGTCACCTCGACTTCCAGGCCTTCCGCGATATCGCGGACGAGGTCGGCGCCGCCCTGTGGGTCGATATGGCGCACTTCGCCGGCCTCGTGGCCGCCGGCCTGCATCCGAACCCCGTTCCCTACGCCGACGTCGTCACGACGACGGTCCACAAGACCCTGGGCGGGCCTCGTTCCGGCATGATCCTCTCCTCGCGCGGCGAGCAGTGGGGCAAGAAGCTCAATTCTGCCGTGTTCCCCGGCCAGCAGGGCGGCCCCCTTATGCACGTGATCGCCGCGAAGGCCATCGCCATGAAGGTCGCTCAGACCGAGGAGTTCAAGGACCGCCAGCGCCGCACGCTCGAGGGCGCGCAGATCCTGGCCGAGCGCCTGGGCGCCGACGACGCCAAGAATGCCGGCATCAAGCTGGTCACCGGCGGCACCGACGTCCACCTGGTCCTGGTCGACCTGGTCGAGTCCGAGCTCAACGGCCAGCAGGCCGAGGATCTGCTGCACGAGGTCGGTATTACGGTCAACCGCAACGCGGTGCCCTTCGACCCGCGTCCGCCGGCCGTCACCTCGGGCCTGCGCATCGGCACGCCCGCCCTGGCCTCGCGCGGATTCGACGCCGAGGACTTCGCCGAGGTCGCGGACATCATCGGCACGACGCTGACGCAGGGTGCCTCCGGCGGCAACGTTGAGGTGGATGCGCTGCGCGCCCGCGTCAAGAAGCTCACGGACAAGCATCCCCTCTACGCGGGGCTCGAGCAGTGAGGGCTCCCTGGGAGGGTGCCGCGCGCGTCCTGGACGGCACCGCGACTGCGGCTGCCATTAAAGCGGAGCTCAAGGAGCGCGTGGGTCGCCTGCGCGAGGCCGGGGTCGTCCCGGGCCTCGGGACGATCCTGGTAGGCGAGGATCCCGGCTCGGTCGCCTACGTTGCGGGCAAGCACCGCGACTGCGCCGAGATCGGCGCCGAGTCGATCCGCGTGGATCTGCCCGCCGACGCGACGCAGGAGCAGGTGGAGGCTGCGATCGATCAGCTCAACGCCGACCCCGCCTGCACGGGCTACATCGTGCAGCTGCCGCTGCCTCGCGGGATCGACACGAACGCCGTCCTGGAGCGTATCGATCCTGCGAAGGACGCGGATGGTCTGCATCCGATGAACCTCGGACGCCTCGTGCTGCGAGGGTCGGGTCCCATCGACTCGCCGCTGCCGTGCACGCCGCGCGCGGTCATCGAGCTCGTGGAGCGCCACGGGATCGACCTGGCCGGCAAGAACGTGTGCGTGGTCGGCCGTGGCGTGACGGTGGGTCGCTCGATCGGCCTGCTCCTCATGCGCAAGGAAGTCAATGCCACGGTCGACGTGTGCCACACCGGCACGACTGACCTGGCCGATCATGTTCGCCGAGCGGACGTGATCGTCGCAGCGGCGGGTTCCGCGGGGATCATCAACGCCGACATGGTGGCCCCCGGCGCTGTCGTCCTCGACGTGGGCGTGAGCCGCGTGCAGGGCGAGGACGGCAAGGCTCGTCTGATGGGTGACGTTGCGGACGGCGTGGATGAGGTGGCCAGCTGGCTCAGCCCCAACCCCGGCGGCGTCGGCCCGATGACGCGGGCCCTCCTCGTGACGAACGTCGTTGAGGCAGCGGAACGCCAGGCGGGAATCGGCGCGAACTGACCGGCGGCGCGTAGCCTCGTGAAACGAGGCGGTTGCCCGCGAACGTAGCGGAGGCGCGGTGAGGATACCCATTCCTCGCCGCGCCTCCTCGTTCCCCTAGACTGAAGACAAACAAGCGTAAGGAGAAAACGATGACTCTGACGGTTGCGACCGTGAACCTCAATGGCATCCGGGCCGCCCACAAGCGCGGCTTCCTCGACTGGCTGGAGGGGAGCGACACGGACGTGCTGCTCATGCAGGAGGTGCGTGCGCCGGAGGAGATTTCCCGCGAGATCATGGGCGAGGCCTGGGAGAGCGTGTGGGTTCCCTGCCGTATTAAGGGGCGCGCGGGCGTGGGCGTGGCTGCGCGACGCGGGCGCGCGAGCGTGGAGGGTGAGCCTCGCGTGACCCTCGACGACGCGGAGACGGACGTGGATTCGGGCCGGTGGCTCGAGGCCGTGGTGCGCCCCGAGGGTGGCGACACTCCGGTGCGCGTCGTGTCCGCTTACTTTCACTCGGGCGAGAAGGATACGCCCAAGCAGGAGGCCAAGATGGCGCACCTGCCGCGCATTGGCGCGCGCATGGCTGAGCTGCTTGCCGAGGAGGCTGCTGGTGGCATGTCGTCGCTCGTGTGCGGCGACTTCAACGTCGTGCGCTCGCAGGCCGACATCAAGAACTGGAAGCCGAACCACAACAAGCGCGCGGGCGTCCTCGACGAGGAGATCGCTTTCCTCAACCAGTGGGTGGACGAGGGGTGGCGCGACACCGTGCGCGACCTGGCCGGCGACGTGCAGGGCCCCTACTCGTGGTGGTCGTGGCGCGGCCAGGCCTTCGTCAACAACGCGGGCTGGCGCATCGACTACCAGTACGCGACGCCCGCGCTGGGGGAGCGCGCTCGTTCCTTCGAGATCGGTCGCGCCGACGAGTACGCGGAGCGCTTCTCGGATCACGCGCCCGTCTCGGTGACCTATGACATCTGACGCTTCGTGCGTGAGGCCGTGGTCTGGCCCGGGGCCACGGCCTGTCGTGTCTGCGGGTGACCACGGCCTTTCGTGTCTGCGGGTGGCCACGGCCTTTCGCGTCTGCGGGACACCATTAGCCTCGTCTGTGAGCTGTGGCATCGTTTCCCAGAACTTCGCATGCAATTCGTTTGGGTGAAGTTTCAATAATCGCTGGAAACGTTGCAATTCCAACGGTGTGATTTCAAAATTTGAAGTAGTTGCGAGGGAATTGCATGCGACATTGATGGGGATGGGTGCTCATGTCAATGAGACGGCGCCCGGAATGCCAGCGGGCGCGGGCGGGAGTGCTTTGAACCCCCTGAAAAACGCGACCAAGACCAGGCACAACGAGCTCCTTCACCACCATCCATTGCGACCATCGCTAGAACCTAGATCCGGATAGGTAATTAGCATCCGGATAGGTAATGAGCATCTGGATAGCTTAATAACCTATCCGGATGTGCATAACCTATCCGCGTGTGCACAACCTATCCGGATAGTGCCCCGATGTCGGGGTTGTTGGGTCGGTGGCGCTCGTGGCTGGTGGGGGTGAGCGCTCACAGCAATGAGGTGATGCCAGTCAATGAGATGGCGCTACCGGTGTGGAGGGCGCCGGCGGGGCCGATGGCACCCGGAACACCGGTGGCGCGGCCAGCAAGAACACCGGAGGCGCGGACGGTGAGTGGGCACCCGGAACGCCAGTGTGTGAAAGCTAGGCAGGCGGGAACTCAGTGCCCGGAGGCGTCGAAGTCGAAGAGCGCCATCGAGGAGTAGATGCCGGACGGGTCGATGCGGTCCAGGCGGAAGCCGGGAACGATCCACGAGGCCTCGACGGCGGCGCCGATGTCGAGTGCGAGGTCCAGGGCGACGTCGTCGACGTCTTGGGCCAGTGTCACGTGCGGGTGGTAGGGGAATCGCGTCTCGTGGTCGAGGGGGCCGGAACGGATCTCCTCGGCGAGGTCGGTGCAGTCGGATGCGCCTTCGGCGAGCGTCATGAATGCGACGTTGGAGACGGGGCGGAAGGAGTCCGTGCCGGACAGGGTGACGCGGAAAGGGGAGTGTCGCGAGGCGATGGAGCGCAGATGGTCGATGACGTCGGCGCGTGCGTCGCGTGCGACGGGCGTAGGCGGCATGAGTGTGATGTGCGCGGGGATGCGTGAGCCTGCGAGGTCGCCGAGGCGTAGGCGCAGGTCGGTGAGCTGGGTGACCCATGGTTCGGGGATCGCGACGACGACGCCGAGCCAGTCTTGGCCGGGGAGCCGTTGGGGGAGGAACATGGGGCCTACCTGTGTCGCGAATGTGGTGGCTCCACTGTACCGGGGCGGCGGGGTGAGCGCGATGAGGCTACAGCGCTTGAAGAGTGTGAGGGCGTTCACGTAGCCTTGTGGGAGTGAGACCAAGGAGGATCGTGTGAGTGATCTCGTGTGGGCCGACGCCGCTACCCCCGCCGATGGGGCAGCACAGGCCACCAATCTGTTCCGTGACGCGTTTGGCTACGAGCCTTCGGGCGTGTGGAGTGCGCCTGGGCGCGTCAACATCATTGGCGAACATGTGGACTATAACGGCGGCTCGTGCCTGCCGATTGCCCTCCCGCACCGCGCCTACGTGGCGCTGTCGCCCCGCGAGGACAGGACGATTCGGCTGATTTCGCCGCAGACCCGTGACGCGGTGGACGTCCTCGATCTCGACGTGATCGGCCCGAAGGGGACCCCCGGCGAGGTGACGAACCATTGGACCGCATACCTCGCTGGCGTTGCGTGGGCGCTTGAGCAAGCCGGATACGGCCCGTTGCCCGGTTTCGATGCGGCCCTGTGGTCGTGCGTTCCTCTGGGTGGTGGGCTCTCCTCGAGCGCCGCGCTTGAGTGCGCGACGGCGGTCGCCCTGGACGAGGTGTGTTCCCTCGGCTTGGCGGGCACGATCGAGGCCCCCAGCGACGAGGGGCGCAAGGTGCTCGTTGACGCGGCGCGCGCAGCGGAGAATCAGGTTGCGGGCGCGAATACGGGCGGCCTGGATCAGACGGCGTCGCTGCGCTGCCGGGAGGGCCACGCGCTGGCCCTCGACTGCCGCGACATGTCGACGCGTCAGGTTCCCTTCGACCTGGGCGCGGTTGGCTTGGAGCTCCTCGTCATCGACACGCGCGCGAAGCACTCGCTGGCGGATGGCCAGTACGGGTCGCGCCGTGCGGACTGTGAGGAGTCGGCGCGGATGTTGGGTGTTGAGCAGCTCGTGGACGTGGAGGATCTCGACGAGGCCATGGCTGCGTTGGGCGATGAGCGCTTGGCGGCGCGCACCCGCCATGTCGTGTCCGAGATTGCGCGCACGCGGGCGTTCATTGATCTGCTCGACGAGGGGCCGCTGGAGGGCACGCGCCTGGCGGTCGCGGGCGCTCTCATGAATGACTCGCACGATTCGCTGCGCGACGACTATGAGGTGTCGTGCGCGGAGTTGGACGTGGCAGTTGATGCGGCTCGAGCGGCGGGCGCTCACGGCGCCCGCATGACGGGCGGCGGCTTCGGCGGCAGCGCGATCGCACTTGTGGACGCGGATGCGGTCATGAGTGTCGCCCGGGCCGTGGCGAGCGCCTACGCGGAGCGTGGCTGGGAGCCTCCTCACTTCATCCGCGCCCTCCCGGGAGCGCCGGCCGGGCGCCTGGGCTGAGCGATCCGAGACAAACCGAGGGGCCGGTGCTTCAGCATTTGAAGCACCGGCCCCGGCCTCGTTACACTTGAGGAAGCAACGAGAACGCGGGAAGGACGCAACATGGGGATCGGCAAACGGGCATGGCAGGTAGCGGGCGCAGCGGCAGGCGGCGCGAGCCTCTTCGGCGGCGGCGTGGCGATTGGGCGCCTCCTGCGCCTGGACTCCCAGCGCGGTGACTACCGCAAGGCGTGGGAGAACCACAACCTGGCGACCCTGGACCGCCTCCGTCAGCTGGACGAGCACCCCGAGGGCGAGCGCCCCTACCTGATTGTGGCGCTGGGTGACTCCTCCGTGCAGGGCATGGGTGCCTCGCGCATCACCGAGTCCTACCCGGCGCGCCTGGCCTCCGCGATCAACGCCCAGCTGGACCGCGAGGTCCTCCTGCTCAACCTCTCCCTGTCGGGCGCCACCATCGAGTCCGTCGAGCTCACCCAGGTCCCCCAGATGCGTGGCCTGGGCCTCCTGGACGGCCCCTGGAGTCCCGACCTGGTCACCCTGACCATTGGCGGCAACGACGTGATGGCCGAGGACATGGCCCCCGGCCAGTTCGAGGAGCGCCTGCGCCGCGTCCTCGGCTTCCTGCCCGCGCACGCCCTCGTCTCCACCATCCCCTCCTTCGGCATCATGCCGCAGGAGAGCCGCGCGCAGGACATGTCCGACCGCATCGGCGCTGCGGTCGCCGACAGCGCCGCGCAACTCGTCGACCTGCGCTCCCTCACGCAGGAATACTCCCTGCCGACCTACACTTTCGCCTACCACGCCGCGGATTTCTTCCACCCCAACTCGGCGGCCTACGCCAAGTGGGCCCAGCTCTTCGCCGACGCGTGGGCCGAGTCCCGACGTGAGGCAGCCCCCGTCGTCGAGGATGCTCCCCAGTGGGACATGCTCTCGGCGCGGGTGGCACAATCGGAGTATGACGACTGAC
>CATWCG010000021.1:0-13023 GCA_958349165.1 uncultured Actinomyces sp.
GGGCAGCGGGGAGTCGGCGGGGTCGAGCCAGGAGCGGTCGTATCCGTTGCCGGCGGGGTCGACCTCGTTGCCGGTGGAGTTGATGAGGACGCGCCCCGCGGGCTCCTCCTCCCCCACGCGCGCCCACCGGCTGCCGTCTCGGGCGACCAGGACATGCGTATCCGAGGCGGTGGCGGGCCGCCACGTGCCGGTCAGGAGGATGAGGGCGGTCGTGGCCCCCACGGTCTCACCCAGGGGCGCCAGGAGGGCGTCGAGGAAGCCGTCGCGTGCGGTCGCGTCGTTGTTGAGCAGGACGACGGCCCCCTCCGACAGGCCGGCTGCTCCGGCCATGACGCCGGCGCCGAAGCCGTCGTTGGTCCCGGCGTTCACGAGGGAGACGCGCGCGGGGTCGGCGGACCCTCGAAGCTCCTCGAGGCCGTCACGTAGGACGGTCAGCGAGTCGTCGTCGGATCCGTTGTCGACGATGACGAGGCGGTCGCCCTCCCCCATCTGGGGCGCGATCGAGTGCGCGGCGCGCAGGGTCAGCGGCGCGTTCTTCCAGTTGACGAGGATGACGCGGGCGGTCCTGGTCCTCATCGCGCACCCGCCAGGTGGCGATAGACCTCGGCGTGCGCGGCGGCGGAGGCCTCCCACGTGAAGCGGCGCGCGCGCTTGATGCCGGCCGCAGCCAGGTCGTCGTGGGCGTCCCCGGCGGCGGTTCGCAGGGCGGCGGCGAGCGCGTCCGCGTCGGTCGGCTCGACGAGCAGCCCGGCGTCGCCGGTGACCTCTTCCATGCAGGTGCCAGCGCTCGTGACGACGGGGGTCCCGTGGGCCATGGCCTCGAGGACGGGCAGGCCGAAGCCCTCCCACAGGGACGGGAACGTGAAGACGCGGGCGCCCGCGTAGGCGCAGGCCAGGTCGGCGTTGTCGAGCCGCCCGAGGACGTGGACGCGGTCGGGTGCCAGGGGCGCGTCGGTGGGGTCGGTGCCCCATCCGGCGGGACCGACGAGGACCAGGTCAAGGTCGGCGTCCTCCATCTGCCGGTAGGCGGCCAGGAGGGTCGGCAGGTTCTTGCGGGGCTCGCGGGTTCCGACCCACAGGATGTAGGGGCGTGTCAGGCCCCAACGGGCACGGAAGTCCTCGACCTGGTCGGCGGTGACGGGAGTGTGGCTCAGGCCGTGCGGGATGACGGTGATGCGAGAGGCGTCCAGGCCCGCCTCCACGCAGTCGTCGGCGGTGGCCTGGGAGGGGACGATGATCGCGTCGGCGCGTGTGCGCGTGATCTCGAGGGCGCGGTGGAAGTAGGCGGTTCCGTGGGCCGTGAAGTGGTCGGGGTCGCGCAGGAAGGCGACGTCGTGGACGGTGACGGCCAGGGGGCGCGAGGTCGGTGGGATGGCCCAGGTGGTGGCGTGGACGAGGTCGGGGGCGGACGAGGCCGTGGTGAGCAGGCGGTCCACGCCGGGGGCGCCCAGGCGATCCCAGGCGGCGTAGAGGGCGCGGCGCGGCAGCGCGCTGGCGCGCACGGGGATGGTCAGGCCGACCTCGCCGGGCGTGGGGGCGCCGGAGCCGTGGCGGGCGCTGATGCCGACGGTACGGACCCCGCAGTGCGCGAGGCGGGAGGCGACCTCGACGATGTACCGGCCGGACCCGCCGGGCACGGGCTGCCACATTTGCTCGACGACCATTCCAACGTTGACGCTCATGACTCCAGGGTAGTTCACGGGCCCCGGATGGATGCCGGTAAAACGTGAGGGAGGACAAAATGGCATACGATAAGGGGACCAGTTGCTCCTGCCCAACCGATGGGATTGATCGTGGCCTACACCGTTTCACACTCGCATCCGATCCGCGTCCTGCTGGACGGGACCGCCATCCCCGCGGATCTGGGCGGCGTCGGCCGTTACGTGGACGACCTCGTCCCGGAGCTGGTGGACCAGGGCGTGGACCTGACGATGGCGGTCCAGGAGCGCGACGCCGAGCACTTCGCGACCCGCCTTCCCTCGGCTCGCATCATCCCGATTTCGCGGCGTTTCGAGTCGCGTCCGGCGCGCATGGCGTGGGAGCAGACGGGACTGCCCAAGCTGATCCGCAAGGTGCGTCCCGACGTCTTGCATTCCCCCCACTACACGTGCCCGCAGTTCCCGGGCGTCCCGGTGGTCATCACGCTGCACGACGCGACGTTCTTCTCTCACCCGCAGGCGCACTCGCCCCTCAAGCAGCGTTTCTTCACGGCCGCTATCCGCCGCGCTATCCGCCGCGCGGACGCGCTGGTGGTGCCCTCCCTGGCCACGCGCGACGAGACGATCAAGTACGCGGGCGGGGATCCCTCGCAGTTCTACGTGGCCTACCACGGCGTGGATCGCACGATCTTCCACCCGGTCTCGGACGCCGAGCGCGAGCGCGTCAAGGCGTCTCTGGGCCTGGAGGGCCGCGACTACATCGGCTTCCTGGGCACGCTGGAGCCCCGCAAGAACGTGCCGAATCTGGTGCGTGGCTGGGTGAAGGCCGTGGCCGATCGTCCGAATCCACCGGCCCTCGTGTTGGCCGGCGGCAAGGGGTGGGACGAGGACATCGACCCGGCCCTGGCCTCGGTTCCGAAGCATCTGACGGTCCTGCGCCCCGGCTACCTGCCGCTCGAGGACCTGCCCGGTTTCCTCTCGGGCTGCGTCATTTTGGCCTACCCGTCGATCGCGGAGGGCTTCGGCCTGCCGGTCCTGGAGGCGATGAGCTGCGGCGCCGCGACGCTGACGACGCGCCTGACTTCCCTTCCCGAGGTCGGAGGCGACGCCGTCGCCTACTGCGACATCGACCCCGATTCGATTGCCTCGGCCCTCACCGAGTTGCTGGATGATCCTGCTCGCCGCGCGGCGCTGGGCGCTGCGGCGATTCCGCGCGCCGACGAGTTCACGTGGGCTCGCGCGGCCTCCGTGCACATCGAGGCATTCCGCGCCGCCGCCCGCGCCTAAGACGACGGCGGACGCGTGAGCGAGAAGCCGCAGGAACCACGGGTGGGCGCAGGACCACAGGAGGCACGGTCGGCCTCGTCCACCCCCGACGCCCCTGGACGAGGCCGTGGCACGCGCGGGCGCTCACGCCACCTTCTCGCGGTCCTCCTCGTGGTCGCGGTCATTGCGGCGTCGCTGGCATGGGTCGTCTCCGCTCCCGTCGGTTCTTCCCCGGACGAGGATTTTCACGTGGGGTCCATGTGGTGTCCACCGCCCGTGGACGAGTCGGGGTGCGTACTGTCTGAGGAGGACGGGAAACCGGCCGTCATGGTGCCGCAGACCGCGGCCAGGAGGTTTGTCACCTGCTATGTGTTGACCAGTGACGCGTCTGCCCGGTGCACCCTTGAGGCCTCGGATGACGTTGCGGCCCCGACGTCGCGTTGGGACGACGGCAACTACCCGTGGGGCTACTACCAGTTCGCCCATCTCTTCGTCCAGCATTCGACGAATCGCGCGGTGCTGGCGCTGCGGGCGTTTAACGCGCTGCTAGCGATCGGCCTGCTCGGCGCGATCATCGCGTTGGCCGACTCGGGGCTTCGACGCGCGATCAGCGTCGCGCTGACGGTCGCGTGGCTTCCGATGGGCTTTTATTTCATCGCCGGCATGAACCCCTCCTCGTGGGCGATGACCGGCACGTTCGCGTTTGCCTCCGCTCTCCTGGCGTCCACGCGCTCCGAGGGGCGTCGGCGCGCGGGGCTGATCGCCTGCGCGCTGGCCGGGGCGGTCCTGGCGTGCACATCGCGCGGCGACAGCGCCTTCTTCCTCTTCGTGATCACGGTGGCCCTGGCGTTCGCTGTCCCGCTGAGCAGGCGCATCGTGCCCGAGGCTTGCCTGGCGTGCGTCGCCTCCGCCCTGGGCATCTGGGTCATGTCGCGCACGAACGTGGCGGCCTCGCACCTGGCGTCGGGCAATGAGGTCTCGGGGGAGTCGTGGTGGCGCATTGTGTACCTGAACGTGTCCGCGCTGCCCGACTATCTGCGCGGCTTTGTCGGCTACCTGTTCGGTCCGGGCTGGAACGACGTGTCCTATCAGGGAACGGTGTCTTCTGGCGCTTCCCTCGTGGTGGTCGCTCTCCTCGCGTGGTCGCTGCGTTCCCTGTCGTGGCGTCGGGTCCTGTCGGCACTCGTCGTCGCGGGCGCCATCACGGGCGTTCCGGTCGTCATCGGCGTGCGCGGGCATTTCTCGAACGTCGAGGTGTACCAGCCGCGCTACATGCTTCCACTCTTCGCCGTGTTCCTGCTGATGCTCCTGGCCCCCTCCCCCGCCCGCGACGAGGGGGGCCGCCTACTCGGTAGCCGTCCCTTCCGCGTGCCGCAGGGCGTCGCGGGGCGCGTCGGCACGGGCCTCGTCGCCGCCGTGTGGGGGCTGACGAACGCGCGGGCGCTGTACCTGGTGATCGAGCGCTATGCCTTCGGGCGCACGGCGCATGGGATGCCGATCGACCTGTCGACGCGCAACCTGAGCGACGGCAACGAGTGGTGGTGGCCGAACGCTCCCGTCGGTCCGATGGCCGTGTGGGCGGTCGGCGCGCTCGCCGGATTCGTCGCCATCGCGCTGGCCGCGTACCTGTGGGGCGGTGTGACCCGCGAGAGACTGCAGGATCACTAAATTCGACCACCCCTCATGTTCACTTTTCGAGCTACAGGTGCTACGCTCGAACATGTAGCACCTAGCTGAACCAGTGAACGAAAGGTGGTCGCATGTCGTCGACGAACGTTGGCACCCTGAGCGAACCCCAATTCAACGTCCTCACCCGCCTGGCCGCGGCGGACTCCGCCCTGACCCAGCGCGCCCTCTCCGAGGCGACCGGCATGAGCCTGGGCCGCGTCAACACCGCCACCCGCGAGTGCGAGGCCTCCGGTTACATCAAGGACCGCGCCATCACCGAGGCGGGCCGCGATGCCCTCGAGCCCTACCGCGTCACGGGGGCCGTCATCATGGCCGCCGGCCTGTCCTCTCGATTCGCCCCCATCAGCTACGAGCGCCCCAAGGGCACGCTCAAGGTGCGCGGCGAGATCCTGGTCGAGCGCCAGATCCGCCAGCTCCACGAGGTCGGCATCACGAACATCGCGCTGGTCGTCGGCTACAAGAAGGAATACTTCTTCTACCTGGCCGAGAAGTACGGCGTCGACATCGTCGTCAACCGCGAGTACGCCACGCGCAACAATAACGGCTCCCTGTGGCGCGTGCGGGAACGCCTGGACAACACCTACGTGTGCTCCTCGGACGACTACTTCACGACCAACCCCTTCGAGCCCTACGTCTACAAGTCCTACTACTCGGCGAACTACGTCGAGGGCCCCACCGACGAGTGGTGCATCAAGGTGGGCGCGGGCGACCGCATCACGGGCGCAACCGTGGGTGGACGCGACGCGTGGGTCATGCTCGGTCACGTCTACTTCGACCGCAACTTCTCCGCGACATTCCGCGAGATCCTCGAGCGCGTCTACGACAAGCCCGAGACCGTGTCGAAGCTGTGGGAGTCCATCTACCTGGACCACATCAAGTCCTTCGACATGGTGATCCGCCGCTACCCGGACGGCGTCATCCACGAGTTCGATTCGGTCGACGAGCTGCGCTCCTTCGACCCCCTCTTCATGGAGAACGTCGACTCCGAGGTCTTCGATCACATCGTGGAAACCCTGGGCTGTCAGAAGTCGGACATCCGCGACTTCTACCCGCTCAAGCAGGGCATCACGAACCTGTCGTGCCACTTCACGGTGGGCGACGACGAATACGTCTACCGCCACCCGGGCATCGGCACGGAGAAGATCGTGGACCGCAGCGCGGAGTTCGCCGGCCTGCGCCTGGCCGCCGAGCTCGGCATCGACGACACCTTCCTCACGGGCGACCCCGCGGCCGGCTGGAAGATCTCGCGCTTCGTGCGCGACGTGCGCAACCTGGACGTCACCCGCCCCGAGGAGCTCAAGGCGGCCATGGAGATGGACCGCGCTCTCCACACCTCCGGTCGCGTGCTGGACCGCTCCTTCGACTTCGTCACCGAGGGCCTGCGCTACGAGGGCCTCCTCAAGGCCTTCGGCCCGATCGACGTGCCCGGATACTTCGAACTGCGCGACAAGGTCCTGCGGCTGAAGGCCTTCGCGGACGCGGACGGCTTCGACAAAGTCCCCTCGCACAACGACTTCTTCCCGCCGAACTTCCTGGTGGACAAGGACGGCAACATCAGCCTCATCGACTGGGAGTACGCGGGCATGTCGGACGTGGCCGCCGACTTCGGAACGATGACCGTGTGCACGGCGGAAATGACCCGCGAGCGCGCGGCCGCCGCCCTCGAGTACTACCTGGGCCACGCCCCCTCCGAGCGTGAGGCGCGCCACTTCTTCGCCTACGAGGTGTTCGCCGGCTGGTGCTGGTACCTGTGGGCGCTGGTCAAGGAGGCCGAAGGCGACGACGTCGGCGAATGGCTCTACATCTACTACTCGCACGCGACACGCACGCTCGATTCCCTGCTCGCGGCCTACGAGGCCACCTCGAGCACTCAGATCTCTACGGAAGGTGAACTGGCATGAAAACTCAGCACGGAGGCAAGCGCTACGGCTTCTTCTCGGGTGCCCTGTGGGGCCTGGACACGGTCGTGCTGGCGATCGCGCTAGCCATGATTCCGTTTGACGGCTTCGACCAGTCGGCGCTCGCCGGCGCGGTCCTGCACGACGTCGCGTGCGCCCTCATCCTGGTGATCTACATGGCTCTCCGAGGCCGTCTGAAGGACACCTGGGCGGCGCTGCGCACGCGCCCGGGCAAGTCGGTGATCGCGGCGGCCCTGCTGGGTGGCCCGATCGGCATGAGCGGCTACCTCATCGCGATCGACAACATCGGCCCCGGCCTGACCGCGATCATTTCGACGTTCTACCCGGCGCTGGGCACCCTGCTGGCCTTCATTCTCTTGAAGGAGCGGATGGCCCCTCGCCAGATCGTTGCCCTCTTGGTCGCGCTCGGCGCGATCGTCGCGACCGGCTGGTCGGCGACCTCGGAATCGATCTCGGGCGGCAACGCGATCCTGGGTGTCGCCGGCGCGCTCGCGTGCGTGATCGGCTGGGGGTCCGAGGCCGTCATCCTCACGTGGGGTATGCGCGACGAGGCCGTGGATAACGAGGTGGCGCTCCAGATCCGTGAGACGACCTCGGCGCTGGTCTACCTCTTCGTGGTGGCCCCCATCGCGGGCGTTTTCGGCTTCACGCTCCACTCGCTGGCTCACCTGTCCGCGGGCGTGGTGGCCCTGGCCGGCCTGGCGGGCACGGCGTCGTACCTCTTCTACTACAAGGCCCTGTCGGCCATCGGCGCCTCGCGCGGCATGGCCCTGAACATCTCCTACTCGGCGTGGGCGATCATCTTCGCCCTGGTGTTGCAGGGGACGATTCCGACGCTCACGCAGGTCATCTGCTGCGTCGTGATCCTGGTGGGCACGGTCCTGGCGGCCACCTCCAACTGGGGTGACCTGCTTCCCAAGCGAACGGAGAAGGTCACGAGCTCCCAGGCGTGAGACAATGGCGGGTGGGCGCAGGCGCGCCCACCCGCTTAGTCGTATTCGGAGGACTTATGACGACGCCCGACGCCGACCTGCGCAAGGTCCAAAAGCTCCTGACGCTGATCCTGGCCGAGCTCGACCGGGTGTGCCGCCGCATCGGAGTGTCCTATGCGATCTACGGCGGCACCGCGATTGGCGCGATCCGCCACGGCGGCTTCATCCCCTGGGATGACGACATCGACGTGATGATGACGCGCGCTGACTACGAGCGCTTCCTGGCCGAGGCGCCCGCGCTGCTGGATGAGCGTTTCCGCCTGGACAACACGCGCACGCGCGAGGACTTCCCCTTCATGTTCACGAAGATGGTCATGCCGGGCACGCTCCTGATCCCGGAGGCCGACAAGGACTCGAAATACCGCATGCCCTTCTTCCTGGACATCCTGCCCCTGGACGAGATCCCGGCCGACGAGAAGGCCTTCCGCCAGATGTCCCGCCAGTCCTGGTGGTGGGGCCGCCTCCTGTTCCTGCAGGGGACGCCTCGCCCCCACCTGATCAACACCCCCGCGTGGAAGAAGGCGCTGATCTTCTCCGCGACGACTGTGGCGCACCTGGGCCTCAAGGCCGCGCGTGCGACGCCCCGCAGCCTGCAGGAGCGCTGGGAGAAAGCGGTGCGCCGCTACGAGGGAACGGGCACGGGCGTCTACGCGGACTTCACGATGCGCGACCCGCAGAACTGGATCGTGCGCGAGGAGGAGTTTTTCCCCACGCGCGACGTCCCCTTCGAGGACATCACGGTCATGATTCAGAACGAGTATGACGCCCTGCTGCGCCGCGGATACGGCGACTACATGCAGCTGCCTCCCCCGGAGAAACGCTACAACCACGAGGCCGCCGTCATCGACTTTGGCCCCTACGCCGACAGCCTGTAAGCCTCACGGCCCTGAAACGATCGGAGAACTGATGAGCGAGGCAGATCCCGCAACCCTGGCAGCCATTCAGCGCGTCACCAAGCGGTGCCTGGCTGAAATCGACCGCGTGTGTACCCTCCTGGGCGTGCGCTACGTCGCCTACGGCGGCACGGCGATCGGCGCCGTGCGCCACCATGGCTTCATCCCGTGGGACGACGACGGGGACGTGTGCATGCCGCGCGCGGACTACGAGCGTTTCATCGCCGAGGCCCCGGCCCTCCTCGGGGAGGAGTTCTTCATCGCCTCCCCCGCCACGCACCCGAACTATCCGATCAGCTTCGGCGTCCTGGGGCTGAAGGGCTCCGAGTTCGTCTCGAAGGTCGCGAAGGACCGCGCATTCCGCATGCCGATCGGCGTGGACCTGTTCGTCCTGGACGAGATCGCAGCCGATCCGGCACGCTTCCGCTCCCAGTCGCGCGGCACGTGGCTGTGGGCGCGCCTCATGTTCCTGCGCTCGATCCCCAACCCGCCGACCGGCCTGCCCACGCCGGCCCGCCAGCTCGCATCCGCCGCGATGGCCTGCGCGCACTGGGGGATGCGGGCGCTGCGCGTGAACGAGGCCACCCTGTACCGCCGCTGGCTGCGCGCCGCGCTCAAGGGGCGCGACAACCCGCAGGTGGCCCCCGACGGGACGACGCTGTACGGCGACTTTTCCACGCGCGACCCGCGCCGCTGGAGTGCCTCGGAGGGCGAGCTCTTCCCCGCCCGCTCCGTGCCTTTCGACGACATCACCGTGCGCATCCCGGCCGCCTACGACGTCGTGCTGACGCGCGGCTACGGCGACTACATGCGCATCCCGGATCCGCAGGATCGTGTCACCCACGAGCCATTCCACATCGTGTTTGGTCCCCATGACCCGGGCCCCGCCTCGCAGGACGGAGCCGACGCGTGAGCGAGAAGGACACCACGGCCTCGTCCCTGCCCGAGGCCTCGGACCCGGGCGGGGCCGTCGAGACCACCGAGGAGGCCCTCGAGTCGCGCGGCCAGCTCGGGCGCGACTACCTGTGGAACACGGCCGCCTCCCTCATGTCGAGCCTCGCCGTGGTCATCATGGGCGTGGCGATCATGCGCTCGGGCGCCACGGATTCTTTCGCGCGCGCCCAGTACGGCCTGTTCACCCTGGCCCTGGCGATCGGCCAGCAGTACCAGACGGTGGGCCTGTACGAGGTGCGTACCTTCCACGTGACCGACGTGCGGCGCCGCTTCGACTTCGGCACCTACCTGTCCACGAGGCTGTTGACCTGCCTGGTCATGGTGTGCCTGATCCTCATCCACTCGTGGAACTCCTCGACGAAGGACCCCTACCCCGCGTTCACGGTCATCGCGGCGATGGCACTGCTGCGTATTTTCGACGCCTTCGAGGACGTGTACTACTCGGAATTTCAGCGCTCCGGGCGCCTCGACATCGCCGGCAAGGCTTGTTTCGCGCGTATCTTCACGACGACGTTCCTGTGGTCGGGCCTGTACTGGGTCACGCAGGATCTGCTCCTCGCCACGCTCGTCACTTTCGCGGTCACCTGCGTCGTGCTCGTCGTCGCGTACGGGCTCCCCGCGCGCGGCCTATTCTCCCTGCTGCCCTCCTTCAATCTACGAGGCATCGGCGGGATCCTGTGGGAATGCCTGCCCCTGTTTATCGCCGCGTTCCTCAACCAGTACCTGGCCAACGCTCCGCGCTTCGCGATTCACGCGAGCCTCGGGGACGAGGAGCTGGGTGTCTTCGCGATCATCTACATGCCTGCGGTCGCCATCAACATGCTGTCCCTGTTCGTCTTCCGTCCACTCCTCACCCGCATGGCGCTGCGCTGGGCCGAGGGCAAACGCGGGGAGTTTTTCGCGATCGTTCGCCGCGGCCTCCTGACGACCGCAGGCGCATTCGTGCTCGTCGCGCTCGTCACCTACTTTATCGGCGCTCCGCTCCTGACCCTCGTGTTTGGCACGGACGTGTCCGACTATGTGCCTGAGCTGATGGTGCTCGTCCTCGGTGGCGCCCTCAACGCGGCCGGCGTCATCCTCTACTACGCGCTGGCGACCATGCGCCGCCTGCGCGCGGTCCTCGTCGCGTTCCTGATCGCGGGAGGGACCGCCTACCTGGCGGCGGCACCGCTGGTGCGCTCCTTCGCTATGATGGGCGCGTCCCTGGCCTACGCGGCCACCATGGCCCTCCTCGCGGCGCTCTTCGTCGCCTTCATGCTCGTCCCCGTGCGCAACGCGCCCACCGAAACGGAGTCCGTCAATGACTGACCGCGCTCACCGTCCCGTCAAGATCGCGATCTTCATGGAGTTCTTCCTGCCCTACCTGGGCGGCATCGAACGCTACCAGGACCGCCTGAGCGAGCAGCTGAGGCTTCTCGGCTACGATGTCTTCATCGTCACGTCCCTGCACGACGAGTCCCTGCCTCGTTTCGAGGACAAGGACGGCCTGCGCATCTATCGCCTGCCCACCAAGGGCCTCTTCAAGCAGCGTTACCCCTTCTTCAAGCGCGACGCCCGCTTCAAGGAGACGATGGCCGCCGTCGAGGCTGAAAATGCGGACTTCTATATCGTCAACACGCGCTTCCACCTGACCAGCCTGCTCGGCGCGCGCCTGGCGCATCGCCTGGGCCGCCCGGTCGCCCTCATCGAGCATGGCACCGCGCACATGAGCGTCGGAAACCCGGTCCTGGATTTCTTCGGCGGCATCTACGAGCACGCTCTCACTCGCGTCGTCAAGAAGCACGTGACGTCCTACTACGGGGTGTCACGCAACTGCAACAAGTGGCTGCGTCACTTCGGGATCGAGGCCTCGGGCGTGTGGTACAACGCGGTGACCCCCGAGGATACCGCGGTGGCCGACGACCGCTACGAGCGTCAGTGGCCGCGCGGGCGTGAGGACTCCGAGATCGTCATCTCCTACGCGGGCCGCCTCATCGCCGAGAAGGGCATCGTCGCCCTGCTGGACGCTTTCGCGCGCCTGCGCGCCGAGCTCCCGGGCGTTCCCCTGCGCCTGGCGGTGGCCGGCTCGGGCCCGATCGAGGACGAGCTGCACGAGCGCTACGGCTCCGACCCCGCCGTGTCTTTCCTGGGGAAGCTGGATTTCCCGGCCGTCATGAGCCTGTACCGCCGCTCCGACGTGTTCGTCTACCCGTCGATGTACCCGGAGGGGCTGCCCACCTCGATCCTCGAGGCGGCCCTGGGCGACTGCGCGATCATCGCGACGCCTCGCGGCGGCACGGAGGAGGTCATCACGTCCCCCGCCCTCGGCTGGGTGGTTGACGGGGCCACGTCCGCCCAGCTCACGGACGCGCTCGTCCCCGCCCTGCGCGAGGCGGTCACCGATCCGGTGCGTCGCGCGTCTTGCGCGGCGGCCGTGGGAGCGCGCGTGCGCGAGCATTTCACGTGGGCATCGGTGGCCCGCGATGTCGCCTCCATCATCGACGAGGCCGTGGCGCGCGAAGCGGGACCGTCAGACCTGGGGCGCTGACCTGCGTCTAAATTCTTGGACGCGTTCATTCGTAGCCATTATGCGGCTTCCTATAGGGCCTGATCTCGGAATGACGCTGGGATCAGGCCCTTGAGCTTGACGTCGATGCCCAAGCGGCCCATTGTCGGGATATCTACATTGCGACGATCCAGCACCATGTTGACCTTTTCTCCCCATTGGGGCGGCTCTCAAGCCTGACCTACCACATATGCCTTATCGACACACAATCACCTCACTTTGTCCATACAATACAGCTCGACGCGCCGCTACTCCCACCTCCCTATAGATCCTGATACCATGTAACTACATTTATTTCACGAGGCCAAAGTCCCGCCATACTGAAGGTCACCTATGCCCAACGCATCCAAGGCCGCCACTAGCACGCCTTACATCCCGGACATTACGCTGGATCGTTCTTCTCCCGTTCCGTTGTACTTTCAGATCTCCGAACCCATCGCTGAACTCATCAACACCGGAGCGTTGCCCGCGGACACGCGCCTTGAGGACGAGCTGTCGATGGCTGCTCGCTTGCACGTCTCACGCCCAACCGCGCGCCAGGCCCTGCAGCGTCTCGTCGACCGCGGCCTCCTGACACGACGCCGCGGCGTCGGCACGATCGTCTCCCCGAGCCAGGTTCACCGCCCCGTGGAACTCACCTCCCTCATGAAGGACCTGGTTGAGGCCGGACACAAGGTACAGACGACGATCCAGCGCTACGAGGCGCGCCCCGCCACGGAGGCCGAGGCCGAGGCGCTGAAGATCGAGGCAGGAACGCTGATCGTTCACATCGAACGCACGCGCTTTACGAACAACGAACCGATCGCTGTGCTCACAAACCTCATCCCAGCGGACATTGCCCCCACGATGCAGGAACTCGAGTCTGGCTCTCTCTACGACCTCATGCGCGAGCGAGGCGTCACCCTCACCTCAGCCCGACAGGTCATCGGGGCGCGTACCGCAACCACCAAGGAGGCCAAGCTTCTGTCCGAGCATCGCGGCGCTGCCCTGCTCACGACGCAGCGCACGACATACGATCCCTCCGGACGCATCGTGGAGTACGGCGACCACATCTACCGAGCATCGCGCTACTCCTTCGAGGCCAATCTTTTCGCGCAATAACAAGGA
>CATWCG010000022.1:0-12620 GCA_958349165.1 uncultured Actinomyces sp.
ACGGCGTCCACGCCCTCGGCCTCGGCGGCCGCGAACACGGCCTTGACGGCCGCCTCGGGCACCGCGACGAAGGCGCGGGCCTGGGACTCGGACAGGAGCATCTCGTGGTCGCCGACGCTGTCGCGGCGGGCAGCCCCGGCCACGTCGAAGACGCCGCCGATGCCGAAGCGCAGCGCGGAGTCCACGAGGGACTGCACGAGGCCGCCGTTCGACAGGTCGTGGGCCGCGCGCACGAGGGGACGACCGTCCGGGCCGTCGGCGGCGCTCAGCGCGCGCACGACGTTACCGAGGGCCACCTCAGCCTTCAGGTCGACCTCGGGCGGCAGGCCACCCAGGTGCGAGCGGGCGACGCGCGCCCACGCGGACCCGTCGAACTCCTCGCGGGTGGTGCCCAGGAGGATGACGGCGAGGCCCTCTTCGGTGAAGCCGGAGGGGTTGGCGCGCGTCACGTCGGGGAGGATGCCGAGCATGCCGATGACGGGCGTCGGGTTGATCGACGAGTTCGGCAGGCCCTTCTCGGTGCCCGACGAGTTGTACAGGGACACGTTGCCGCCGGTCACGGGGATCTCCAGCTCGATGCAGCCGTCCGCGAGCGCGGTCATGGCGGTCACCAGCTGCCACATGGCGTCCGTGTCTTCGGGGTTGCCGAAGTTCAGGCAGTCCGTGATGGCGACGGGTTCGGCGCCGACGACGGCGACGTTACGGTAGGACTCGGCGAGGGCCTGGCGGGCTCCCGCTGCCGGGTCGAGCTTCGTGTACCAGCCGTTCGCATCGGTCGACAGGGCGACGCCGAGGCCGCTTTCCTCGTCGATGCGGATGACGCCCGCGTCGTCGGGCTGGGCCAGGGCGGTGTTGCCCTGCACGTAGCGGTCGTACTGGTCGGTGACCCACGCCTTGGAGGCCTGGTTGACGTCGGAGAGCACGGCGCGCACGTCGGCGATCAGCTCCTCGCGCGTGGCAGGGCGCGAGAGGTCCTCGGAGGTGGCGGCCTGCAGCTCGTCCTGCCACGCGGGGCGCGCGTAGGGGCGGTCGTAGACGGGGCCCTCGTGGGCGACGGTCTTCGGGTCGACGTCGACGATGCGGTGGCCGTAGTGGTCAATTGTGAGGCGCCCGTCGCCGGTCAGGTGACCGATGACAGCGGCCTCGACGTCCCACTTGTCGATGATCTCGAAGAAGCGTTCGCGATCCTGCGGGGTCACGATCGCCATCATGCGTTCCTGGGACTCGCTCATGAGGATCTCGCCCGCGGTGAGCGTGGGGTCGCGCAGGAGCACGTTCTCGAGGTCGACGTGCATGCCGGAGTCGCCGTTGGAGGCCAGCTCGGAGGTCGCGCACGAGATGCCGGCGGCGCCCAGATCCTGGATGCCCTGGACGACGTCGGCCTCGAACAGGTCGAGGCAGCACTCGATGAGGACCTTCTCCATGAAGGGGTCGCCCACCTGGACGGAGGGGCGCTTGGCGGGCATGCCGTCTTCGAAGGTCTCGGAGGCGAGGATGGAGGCGCCGCCGATGCCGTCGCCGCCGGTGCGCGCGCCGAAGAGGACGACGAGGTTGCCTTCGCCGGTCGCGTTGGCCAGGTGGATGTCGTCGTGGCGCAGCTTGCCGATGCACAGCGCATTGACGAGGGGGTTGCCCTGGTAGGAGGGGTCGAACTCGGTTTCACCGCCGATGTTGGGCAGGCCCAGGCAGTTGCCGTAGCCGCCGACACCGGAGACGACGCCATGGACGACGCGCGCCGTGTCGGGGTGGTCGACGGCGCCGAAGCGCAGCTGGTCCATGACGGCGATCGGGCGGGCGCCCATGGAGATAATGTCGCGGACGATGCCGCCCACGCCGGTGGCCGCGCCCTGGTAGGGCTCGACGAAGGACGGGTGATTGTGGGACTCCACCTTGAAGGTGACGGCCCAGCCGCCGCCGATGTCGACGACGCCGGCGTTCTGGCCCATGCCGACGAGGAGGTTCTTCCTCATGGCGTCGGTCGTGCGCGCGCCGAACTGCTCGGCGAGGTGCTTCTTGGAGGACTTGTAGGAGCAGTGCTCGGACCACATGACGGAGTACATGGCGAGCTCGGCGTTCGTGGGGCGGCGCCCGAGGATGTCACAGATGCGCTGGTATTCGTCCTCTTTGAGGCCGAGTTCCTTCCAGGGCATGTCCTGGTCGGGGGTCGCGGCGGCGTTCTCGACGGTGTCGGGCAGCTCGCGGGTATTTTCGGAGGTCATTCGTGTTTCCATTCGAAAGATCATGGACGAGGCCGGGGCGCCCTCACGGGAGAGGGCGCGGTGGCGTCGTCAGCCGACGAGGGATGCGAGGACGGAGTGGAAGATGCCCAGGCCGTCGGTGCCGCCGTGGTGGCTGGCGCCGTCGGGGCCGAGGGAGAGCGGGCCGAAGCCGGCCTCGGTCGCGTGCTCGGGGTGGGGCATGAGGCCGACGACGTTGCCCGCGGCGTTGGTGACGCCCGCGATGTCGTTGGCGCTTCCGTTGGGGTTGAAGTCGACGTAGCGGAACACGACGCGGCCCTCGCCCTCCAGGCGTTCGAGCTCGTCGGGGGAGGCCTGGAAGTTGCCTTCGCCGTTCTTCAGCGGAACGGTGATGGTGTCGCCGACACTGTAGGCGCGCGTCCACGCGGTGTCCGCGTTCTCGATGCGCAGCACCTGGTCGCGGCACAGGAACTTCTGGTGGTCGTTACGGATGAGCGCGCCGGGCAGCAGGTGCGACTCGCACAGGATCTGGAAGCCGTTGCAGATGCCCAGGACGGGCAGGCCTCGTCCGGCCTCGCGCACGATCTCGCCCATGACGGGGGCGGTCGCGGCGATCGCGCCGCAGCGCAGGTAGTCGCCGTAGGAGAAGCCTCCGGGGATGACGACCGCGTCAACGCCGTGCAGGTCGGCGTCCTTATGCCACAGGGACACCGCCTGCGCGCCCGCGATGTCAACCGCGCGGGCGGCATCGCGATCGTCGAGGGTGCCGGGGAAGGTGACGACTCCGACGCGGGTCACTGCGCGCCTCCCGCGTAACGGGCGTCGGCCTCGTCGATGGCCTCGACGCGCACGACGTCCTCGATGATCGGGTTGGACAGGACCTCTTCAGCGGCCTTGCGGGCCTGCTCCAGGAGCTCGTCGGTGACGGGGCCGTCCACGGTCAGGTGGAAGCACTTCCCCTGACGCACGGCCTCGAAGCTCGTGATTCCGAGCCTGGGCAGCGCCGAGCCGACGGCCTTGCCCTGCGGGTCCAGGATCTCAGGCTTCGGCATCACTTCCACGATGATTCGCCCCACGGCGTTCCTCCTTGTGTTGTTGGTGAGGATCCCGCCGCGCACCTTGCCCGGCGGGCAAGTTAGTTACAGGACCGGGTCAACCCCGGTGAGTCGGCGATACGCCTCGACGTAGCGGGCGGCGGTCGCGGCGGCGACGGCGTCGGGCAGCGCGGGCGGATTCTGCCCGGAGGCGCGGTCCCACCCCGACTCGTCCGAGGTCAGCCAGTCGCGCACGTACTGCTTGTCGAAGCTCGGCGTCACCTGGCCTTCAACCCAGCGGTCCGCGGGCCAGAAGCGCGAGGAGTCGGGGGTGAGGATCTCGTCCGCGAGCACGATCGCGCCCGTGGACACGTCGATACCGAACTCGAACTTCGTGTCCGCGATGATGATGCCCCTCTCAGCGGCGATATCGCGGGCGGCCCGGTACAGGGCGATCGACAGGTCACGGATCGCGGTCGCGTACTCCTCGCCGATCCGCTCGACGGTCTGCTCGAAGGTGATGTTCTCGTCGTGCTCGCCCAGCTCGGCCTTCGCCGCGGGCGTGAAGATCGGCTCCTCCAGGCGCGAGGCCTCGGTCAGCCCCTCGGGCAGCGTGATGCCGCACACGGACCCCGACTCGCGGTACTCCGCCAGGCCGGAGCCCGTCAGGTAGCCGCGCACGACGCATTCGATGGGGATCATGTACAGGCTGCGGCACACGACCGCGCGCGCGTCGACCTCGGCGGGCACGGCGAAGCGAGTGGCCGGCGCGCCCTCGAGGGCGCGCGAGGCCTCCGCAGGGACCTTGCTGCCCACGGCCAGCAGGTGGTTTTCGACGAGGTGACGCAGCTTGCCCATCCACCAGATGGCCAGCTGGTTGAGCACCGCACCCTTGCCGCGGATCTCGGTCGGCAGCACGTAGTCGTAGGCGCTGATGCGATCCGACGTCACCATGAGGAGCGCCTCCGGGCCCACCTTCGCGTGACGCGGGCGGCCCTGGGCGGCGGGCGTGTCCGGAGCGGAGCCCACCACGGCCTCGTCGGGAGCGTAGATATCGCGAACCTTCCCCGAGCTCAGGGGGGTCCAACCGTGCAGGGAGGCGGGCATAATGCTCCTCAGTATCGTGTCGTTAGTCGAGTGTGACGGCCAGGTCGGCGGGCCACGTCGCGATGTCGCTACGGTGGTGCTCGCCCTCGAAGTGGATGAGGTCCACGCCCCGGTAGGCGAGCGCCCGTGCCTCGTCGAGGGTGGCCGCGCGGGCGACGACGTCGAGGACTCGTCCGCCCGAGTTCACGAGCGCGTAGGTCGGCTCGAAGCCGCAGCACCCGGCCGCGACGTCGGCCGGGTCGTCCGTGATCTGCTCGGAGGTGCCGGCGTGGATGACGTGAACGCCCTCCAAGGCCTCGGCCGCCTCGATGCCGGTGATGGGGTGCCCGGTGTCCGTGGGGCCCGGGTAGCCGCCCGAGGCCATGACGACCGTGACGGCGGCGTCCTCACTCCACACGGGGGCGGGGACCTTGGCGAGAGTGCCGGTGGCGGCCGCGTACAGGATGGGCGCCAGCGGGGAGTCGAGACGCTCGAGGACCACCTGGGTCTCCGGGTCGCCGAAACGCACGTTGAATTCGACGACGCGGATGCCCTTCGAGGTCATCGCGAGGCCGCAGTACAGGAGGCCGCGGAAGGGGGTGCCGCGCCGGGCCATCTCGGTGACGACGGGCTGGGCGACCTCGTCGACGATGCGCTGCGTGGCCTCCTCGGGCAGCCACGGCAGGGGGCTGTAGGCGCCCATGCCGCCCGTGTTCGGGCCCTCGTTGCCATCGCCCACGCGCTTGAAGTCCTGGGCGGGCTGAAGGGGGACGACGGTCGCGCCGTCGGCGAAGCAGAAGAGGGAGACCTCGGGGCCGTCGAGGTAGTCCTCGATGACGACCGCTCCCCCGTCGCGCGCCAAGCAGGCGCGCGCGTGGTCCGAGGCCTGGGCGCGGTCGGTGGTCACGACGACCCCCTTGCCGGCGGCCAGGGCGTCGTCCTTCACGACGTAGGGGGCACCCAGGTCGTCGAAGGCGGCCTCCACCTGATCCATGGTGGTGCAGGTGAAGGAGCGGGCGGTCGCCACGCCGGCGTCCGCCATCACCTGCTTGGCGAAAGACTTGGAGGCCTCCAGGCGGGCCGCGTCCTTCGTCGGGCCGAAGACCGGGATCCCGTAGTCGAGGACCGCGTCGGCGACGCCCGCGACAAGCGGGGCCTCGGGACCGACGACCACGAGGTCGACCTTTTCAGAGGTCGCGCGTCGCACGACGTCCTTCGGGTCCAGCGGATCCATCGTGAGCGAGCGGCCCAGCTGTTCCAGCGCGGGGTTACCGGCCTGGACGACAAGCGACACGGGATGCTCGGGGGTGGACGTTCGTACAAGCGCACGGGCGATCGCGTGTTCGCGACCTCCGTTACCAACGAGAAGAACCTTCACGATTCAAGCCTATCGGTGTTTGGTGGCTTTCCGGGCCACCGTGGGGTTTTATGGGTGCACGTCACAGCGAAGTTGAGACGTGCGATCACGACTCACCAGGCACCGTTAGGGTTGCCGCTGCGCTTGTCGTCGGTCTGGTCGCGGCGTTCCTTCGCGCGGCCGCTGTTCTGCTCCTCCAGCTTCTGACGCTGTTGCTTTTCGTCGCTGTTCTCGCCCTCGTAGGGGTCGGAAGTCGGGCTGTTGGAGGGGGTCGGGCTCGAACTCGGGTTGGGCTTGGGATCCTGGTTGTTCTGGGGATCCTGCTTGTTCTGGTTCGGGTCTTCGCCCTGCTGTTGCTTTTCGGTGTCTTCCTTCTTCTTCTGGACGCGGCTCTTGTTCTCGTCCGCGGGGTTCTCCGAGGATCCGCCCGACTGCTGATCGTCGCCGGATTGGCCCTGGCCGCCGGACTGGTTCTGGTTGCCGGACTGGCCTTCACCGCCGGACTGGCCGGACTGGCCGGACTGGCCGCCGCCTCCGCCGGCGGTCTGGCACGGCGAGATCAGGTCGACGGCCTCCTGGTAGGCGGCGATGGCGTCATCGAGAGAGTTGGCCGAGCGCAGGGCGTCCGCCTGGATTTCGATGCCGATGCCGAGGTTGACGCGCACCCGGCACTCGTAGGAGAAGGGTTCCAGTCGCCCGGGCTGGACCTCGGTGGCCTTGGGCACCAGGTCGTAGGCGGTGCGCAGCTCGGCCACGCCCTCGTCGATGGCGTCCTGACGCACCAGCGTGGTGCCGAGGTTGTAGTGGGACACCCAGCGTTCGATGCCGATGGAGGTCCACGTCATCTGCCCCTCGTATCCCGCCTGCGCGGCCGGGTATTCGCCCTTCGTCCAGTGGCCCAGCGACGAGCGCGACCACAGGGTCAGGCCGATCAGGTACGCCGAGATCGTAAGGGCGATCACGAGGATCGGGATGGAGTACCACAGGGGGCGCAGGGCTCGCGGGGAACGCTGAATCTTCTGCTTGCCCGACGAGGCCTGGGTGAGCTTGGCGCGCACCGAGGGGTCGACGGAGTCGGCCTGGGGGGCGCCGAAGGGCAGGAGGTCGTCGTCGCGGGCGGAGTTCTCAGATTGCATGGGAATTCCTCAGCTGTTGGGCGCGCAGCGCCAGGGTTGCACCCTCCCACGCGAGGAGGCCGCCCAGGATGAGGGCGAAGGGCCAGATGATGTAGCGGTAGGTGGACTGCATATTGCGCGACTCGGAGATTGTCGAGGCGTTTTCCAGGAGCGAGCGCGCGTGGGATTCGATGGCCGACTTGTCGGGCGAGTGCACGTAGTCCACGCCGATGCGCGACGCGATGGAGCGCAGGGCGGCCTCGTCGATTTTGGAGATCGCGATGGGTTCGCCGGGCTGGGACTTGTCGCGAATGTACTCGTCACCGCCGCCACTCTGCGCGCCCGAGTCTCCCAGGCGCAGGACCTTCATCTTGCCGCCCTCCTCGGTGCCGTAGCCGATGACCAGGCCGCCGTCGACGTACTGCTTGACGTCGTCCCAGTCGCTCTCGGAGCCGGTGGGAGCGGTCGACCAGTGGTCCTGGTTCGAGGTCTCACCGTCGGAGAAGATGAAGACGGCGCGAATATTCTGGGGGTGACGCTCCTTGTTCTTCTTCAGGAGCTTGGCGAGTTCCGCCGCGGGGCGGTTGGGCGAGGATCCCTGCGAGGAGGAGGACAGCTCGCGATCGAAGCTGTCCATGTAGGCGTCGACCGCGGAGGAGTCGGTCGTCAGCGGCATGTCGGTGTGCACCTTCGAATCCCACGACAGGATCGAGAAGCGCGAGCCGGTGAGGGAGCCCATGAGGAGCGCGACGTCGTTGCGCACACCGTCGATGCGGGGCTTGGCGCCGTCCCAGTCCTCCGCTGCCATCGAACCGGTGCGGTCAATGACGAAGTAAACCTCGAGGGTGGAGGTGACCTCGACGGCCTCGCCGGGGATGGAGGGGCCCGCACCCATGACCAGCACCGTGACGACGATGAGCGAACGCCGGATGATGTCCTTCACGTTCTTGCGCACCGCGCGGTGCCACGTGAGGAACACGAAGACGCCCGCGACGACCGTGATGAGGATCAGCAGGAACAGGTTAATGACGGGGTGAAATACCATGTCAGAGCCTCCCGAAGGCGAGCAGACCAAGCAGGGACACGACGCCCACGAGGGTCCATCCCAGGGCCGCCGTCGGTCGGTCGGTTTCGAGCATCTTGCCGTTTGAGTCCAGGTCTTCCTTCTGCTCGGCCTCGATCTGCTGGACCACGCTATCGACGGACGCCGGGGAGGAGGCGTCGTAGAAGTCGCCGCCCGTGGACTGGACCTGATCGCGCAGGTCGATGGCCTCGGAGGAGAGCATGTCCATCGACCCGGGGTACAGGGCGGTCACGGTCACGTTCTGGCGCTTCGCGAAGGCGATCGCCTCGGAGAGGTTGTAGATACCCTCGCCCCACACCTCGTTGTCGGTCGCCAACAGGATCGTGCGCGAGCGGGTCTTGTCCTTGTGGTCGAAGCCCATGACGCACGAGGCCAGGCCGTCACCCACGAGGGAGGCGCGCTCCTCGTCGTCGTCGGGCAGCGTCGGCTGGAGGTATTCAATGAGCTCCCGCGTGGCCGTGTAGCGCCCGCCATAGGAGGAGAAGCCCCGATCGATGACGTCCGACATCTCCGTGAGCACGTCGTCGGCCATCTCGTAGTCGTCGGTGAGCGGGAACATCGTGGTCGAGTACACGTTCCACAGCTGCAGGGAGATTCGCTCGCCCTCGAAGTGGGAGATGATCTGCTTGAAAGCGTCGCCGATCTTCGAGTCGTAGGGCAGCATCGAGGCCGAGGCGTCCAGGCAGATCACGATGTCACGGCTCGCGGACTTGTCGTGCTTGACGTAGCGGTCCACGGGGGCCGCCGCGGACACCGACGCCGCGATGACCGCGATGATGAAGCACACGACCGCCATCGCCAGGGAGGAACGGGTCCTGCGCACCAGCGCCTGGTACTTGGGCAGGCCACGCAGGTAACCGGAGTTCGCCACCCAGCCCTTCTTACCCGAACGCTGCCCGGCGCGACGAGCGAACCACCAGCCGACGCCGGTCGCAGCGGCGACCGCCACCAGGACGAGGGGAATAAGCCACCAAAACCTCATACGTTTACCGCCTCCACGGCCTTGCTCAACACGTTCGTCACAGCCTCGTGCGAGGGCTGGCCGACGGGGATGTTCTCACCCGTGAAGCTGGGGACCTCGCACGCCTCCAGGACGTCTGCCAGTCCCGGCCACACGGGCACGAGCTCGCGGACCTCACGCACGGTCGCGACCTCAAGGTCACGACCGGTACGCTCCGTGCCGAGCGCGCGCATGAGGCCGGCGATCGCCAGGTGCACGCCGCGGGCATCCAGGTCCGCGTCGGCGTAACGATCCGCGATCTGATCGATGTAGCGCAGGTACTTCTTGCGGCGCGCGTCCGTGATCGTCTGAAGTTCCATGACCTCGCCGATGCGCGAGGTCCACCACCGCCACAGGCAGTAGACGATCCACCCGAGGACGGCCGCCAGCAGGGTGACCCCCAGGACCCACATCCAGTTCGGGTAGATCACCGGATCCTGCAAGTATTCCTTCGTGTCACCGGACATGTGATCCCCTTTCAAGAGCGCGCATGAGCGCGCGAGGGACTTCCTCACTGGACGACACGTCCACGTGGATGACTCCCCTCCTGTCGAGCATCTGGGTCACGGCGGCGCAGCGCGCGGCCATGACGTTGGCGGCCTCTCCCGCCAGCTGCGAGTCTCGCAGCAGGAAGTCGGGCAGCGGCCCCTCGTTGACGTCGACGACGTCCGTGCCCTTCTCGAGGCTGGTGGGGTCGACGTCGGCGACACACACCTGGATGACCTGGTGGCGCACGGTGAGGGACTTGATGAGGTCGTCGGACTCGCGCGAGGGGGTGGGCTGCGTGGAGTCCGTGACGATCACGATGAGGCTGCGCCGCCGGGTGACGGTCCTGGCCCGCGCCAGCAGCTTGGGGACGTCCGAGTGGGGCGACCCCAGGGTGATGTCCTCCTCAATGCGGCGCAGCACCGTTTCCGCGTGCGCGTTGCCCGAGCGGGCCGGCATGAAACGCACGCGCTCGGAATCGCCCGCGACGAGGCCGATCTGGTCTCCTCGGGCGACGGACAGCCAGGCGATCGCCTCGCACGCCGCCAGGGCGATCTCTTCCTTCGTCTCACCCGAAGGGGCGAGGGCGCCCATCTCGCGGCCCGTATCCACGACGAGCATGACCTGCAGGTTCGCCGTGGCCTCGTGGCGCTTAATGACCGGCGAACCGGTACGCGCCGTGGCCGCCCAGTCGATTTCGCGCACGTCGTCGCCCGGCTGATAGGGAGCCAAGTCCATGAACTCCCATCCGCGACCCTGCCTCAGCGCGGAGTGCTGGCCGTCCATGACGGACAGCAGCTTGCGCATGACGGGCAGCTGGATGCGCGTGGAGAGCGCGTGGATTTCGCGCGAGCGTACAGGCATGACGTTCCTCTAGACAGTCGACGGGCGTGGAAGCGGTATTCGTTACGGAACGGGGACCGCGTTGAAGACGGCGTCGATGAGGCCCTCGATGGACACGTTGTCGGCCAGGGCATCAAAGGTACGGATGATGCGGTGGCGCAGGATGCCGTAGCGCATCTCCTTGATGTCGTCGGGCATGACGTGGTTGCGTCCCGCCATCAGGGCGAGCGACTGGGCGATCTGCATGAGCGCGATGCCACCACGCGGGGAGGCTCCCACGCGCACGTGCTTGCTCCAGCCGGGCAGCGGGTTGGGGCCCGCGCCTCGGGTCGTGTTGATGATGTCCACGATGTAGGCCTTGAGGGTCTCGTGGATGAAGACGCGGCGGCGCGCCTCCTGCAGGGTGAGCACGTCGTCGAGGGTGATCGGGACAGTCGGGGACGGGATCGTCATCTGGCCGGAGTCGACGCGGGACAGAACCTCGAGCTCCTCGACGGGCGTGGGGTAGGTGATGACCTCCTTGAGGAGGAAACGGTCCATCTGGGCCTCGGGCAGAATGTAGGTGCCTTCTTCCTCGATGGGGTTCTGCGTGGCCATGACCATGAAGGGGCTGGGCAGCTTGTGATTGACGCCACCAATGGTGGTCTGGCGTTCCTGCATGGCCTCCAGCATCGCGGACTGGGTCTTCGCGGAAGAACGGTTGATCTCATCCAGGAGGACCATGTTGGCGTGAACCGGGCCCAGCTGCGTGACCATCTCGCCGCGCTCCTGGTTCCAGATCTGAGAGCCAACAATGTCGTTGGGCATCAGGTCGGGGGTGCACTGGATGCGGTGGAAGGTGCCGGACACGGCGGAGGCGAGGGTCTGCGCCGCCGTCGTCTTGGCCAGGCCGGGAACGGATTCAACCAGCACGTGGCCGCCCGCGAGCAGCGAGGCGGTCAGCGCGCGGCGCAGGCCTTCCTGGCCGACGACGGTGTGCTGGTAGATGTCAGTCATGCGATCGAGCAGGCTCTTGGCGTGGGCCAGCTCGTCATTCGTCAAGTAGTTGGGCACGGGCTCTCCTTGCGTGCGCGGTCGTATGCCCTCCCAGTGTAGCCCGCCAAGTCTCACATGACGCAACCCGGTCAGTTTTCGCACACCTCGTGGCGAAGCCTACACGTCGATACAAAAGGGGCGGGCCCCGGAGTTTCCTCCGGGGCCCGCCCTCAGATCCGGGGCAATCAGGCCTGCTTCGCGGCGGCAATGCGCGCGCGGAACTTGGCCAGCTGCTCGGTGATGGCGGCGGGGAGCTTGTCGCCGAACTGCGAGAAGTACTCCTCGGTGTCGTCCATCTCGGCGGCCCAGGCGTCGGGATCGATCGCGAAGAGCTTCGCCCAGACGGCCTCGTCAATGTCCAGGCCGTCGAGGTTGAAGTCCTCGAACTTCGGGTAGCGGCCGGTCACGCCGTCGATGGCCTCGACCTCGCCGGCGGCGCGGCGAACGATCCAGTCCAGGACGCGGGCGTTGTCGCCGTAGCCGGGCCACATGAAGTTGCCGTCTTCGTCCTTACGGAACCAGTTGACCTGGTAGACCTTCGGGAAGCCCTCGCCGAGCTTGTCCTGCATCTCCAGCCAGTGGCCCCAGTAGTCGGCCATGTTGTAGCCGCAGAAGGGCAGCATGGCGAAGGGGTCGTGACGCAGCGAGCCGGCCTTGACGTCGGTCGCAGCAGCGGTGACCTCGGAGGCCACGGAGGCGCCGATGAACACGCCGTGGGCGGGCTCGTACTGCTCGGCAACCAGCGGGACGTTGGTGGCGCGGCGGCCACCGAAGAGGACGGCGTCAACCGCAACGCCCTCGGGGGCTTCCCAGTCGGGGCAGATGATCGGGCACTGCGAGGCGGGAACGGTGAAGCGGCTGTTCGGGTGAGCAGCCTTCTCGCCGGACTCGGGGGTCCAGTCGTTGCCGTGCCAGTCGATCAGGTGCGCCGGCACGTCGCCGTCGATACCTTCCCACCACACGTCACCGTCGTCGGTCAGAGCGACGTTCGTGAAGATGGAGTTGGCCTTGCCGGTCTCCATGGCCATGGGGTTGGTCTTGTAGGAGGTGCCGGGGGCGACGCCGAAGAAGCCGGCCTCGGGGTTGATGGCGCGCAGGCGGCCATCCGGGCCCGGACGCATCCACGCGATGTCGTCGCCGACGGTCTCGACCTTGTAGCCGGGGATCGTGGGCTGGAGCATGGCGAGGTTGGTCTTGCCACAGGCCGACGGGAAGGCGGCGGTGACGTGGAACTGCTGGCCGGTGGACTCGCGGGTCAGGCGCAGGACGAGCATGTGCTCGGCCATCCAGCCGTCGCGGCGGGCCATCGTCGAGGCGATACGCAGGGCGAAGCACTTCTTGCCGAGCAGGGCGTTGCCGCCGTAGCCCGAACCGAAGGACCA
>CATWCG010000023.1:0-12565 GCA_958349165.1 uncultured Actinomyces sp.
CCCTACGTCTACGGTGGCGAGACCCTCGCCGGCCTGGACTGCTCCGGCCTGGTCAAGTACGCCTACGCGGCCGCCGGCATCAACCTGCCGCACTCCTCGTCCGCGCAGACCGCTGGTGGCACCATCGTCTCCGATCCGCAGCCCGGCGACATCGTGTCCTACCCCGGCCACGTCGCCATCTACATCGGCAACGGCCAGATGGTTGAGGCGACGGTCCCCGGCCGCCTCTCCCAGATCTCGCCCGTGCGCGGTGGCGCGACCTACGTGCGCTACTGAGCCGCAAGACCCTTCGATGATCGCCGCGGCCCCTCGGGGCCGCGGCGATCATTTTTTCTCCTCGGCTTGGGGTTTCGCACACCGTCAAAATGCGGCACAATATAAGTGACTGCCACCACGAGGAGGACATGATGAGTTCCACCGAAGTCATTCTGGTCGGTGTCGATGGCTCGAAGGAGAGCCTTGCCGCCGTCACCTGGGCCGCCGACCGCGGCGCGCGCACCGGAGCGCGCATCCACTGCCTGTGCACCTACGCGCTGGCCTCCTACTCAGCCGCCGCCCTCGACGGCGGATACGCCGTCCTCGACGACGAAGCCCTCAAGGCGGGCGCCGAGCAGGTCGTCGAAGAAGCGAAGGCTGTGGCTCGCGAACGCGGCGCCACGCACGTGTCCGGATCCACGGAGCCGGGCGATCCCGCCGGTGTCCTCATCGACTTCTCCGCCGAAGTTGACATGATCGTCGTCGGCTCGCGAGGCGGCGGCGGCTTCGCCGATCGCCTCCTGGGCACGGTCTCCTCGGCCCTGCCCGCGCACGCCAAGTGCCCGGTCGTCGTAGTCCCGCGCCACACCTCGGGCAAGAAGTTCACGCCCGTCGAGCGCGTCGTCGTCGGCATCGACGGCACCGACCAGCCCTCCTGCGCCCTCAAGAGCGCGATCTGCGAGGCGCGTGTCTGGGGTGCGCGCGTCACCGCCGTCTCCGCCGTCCCCATCGCCGTCGGCCCCTCCGTCATGGCGTGGACCCCCACCGGCGTCGACCACTCGGCGCTGCTCGCCCAGGTCCGCGAGGGCATGGACGCCGCCATCGACGCCGCCCTCGACGGCGACGACATGCACGTGTCGCGTCACGCCCTCGACGGCTCCGCAGCATCGCTGCTCATCGAGTTCTCCACCGCCGTCGACCTGATCGTCGTCGGCACCCGCGGACGCGGGGGCCTGGCCGGCGTGCTCCTCGGCTCGACCTCGCAGACGGTCCTCCACCACTCGACCTGCCCCGTCATGGTCGTCCCCTCCGCCCACCTGGGCGAGGGCACAACCGCCGTCCACACGGAGTGGGAACGCCGCTAACGAACCACCGACCGGGCCGGGGTATCCACGTGGGTGCCCCGGCCTCGTCCATGCGCGTCCGGTCCGTGACATCCCACGCGCGAGGCCCGGGTCGCGCGACGCGGCGGCGCGCACTTTGCTAGAGTTGGCCCGGACAAAGTGTCACGCCCTCGTAGCTCAGGGGATAGAGCACCGCTCTCCTAAAGCGGGTGTCGGACGTTCGAATCGTCTCGGGGGCACAGCAAACCTTGATAAATCAGGGAAACAGATCGGGATTCTGAATGACAGAAGCACTCAGAATCCCGATCTACTCTTTTATCTACTCTCTTTGCTTCAAGGATTCATCCCGAGTCCGTCTTGATCAAGTGGAACAGACATGATCACGCTGAAGCTCCATCCTGCCCCTTCGGGTGGAATTCCGGTGCAGGTCGCAGTGCGACCCCGAGCTGTTTGCTGGAGGTGAGGTCGTTTGTGAGCGTCCTTACCCGAGCTGGACTGCCCGGCTTCACCTCCACCTACTCGGGAGGTTGAAATGACTACTCAAACTACTGTTCGTCCGTCGGTCTGGATCGGCTGCCTTGCCTGCTATAACGCGGGTGTACTTAATGGACGGTGGTTCCCTGCAGAAGATGCCGATGAGGTTACGCCTGATGACCTGCACCAGAACCCCACAGATCACGACGAGCTGTGGTGCTTCGATCACGAGGGGTTCCCCGTCGGAACAGGTGAGATGTCACCCACCACTGCTATGCAGTGGGGTGAGCTGTTTGATGAGGTTGGAGAGGTGCAGTGGCCTGCGCTGCTCGCTTGGGTGGAGACCGGCTGCTACATCGCAGCCGGCGATAACCTGCCGAGCGCGTCCGACTTTGAGGAGAGGTATTGCGGTTGCTGGGAGTCGTTCGCTGACTACGCTACCCAGCTGGCTGAGGATATCGGCTTAATTGACGGATGGCCTGAGGAAGCACAGTGCTACTTCAACTGGGAAGCATGGACTCGTGACCTCAAGTTCGACTACACCGTCGCGGATGCCGTTGATAGAGGTGTATTCGTCTTTCGCTCGCTCTGACTGCTCTCCCTGGAAGCCTCACCGGCTTCCAGGGATTTGTCTTTCGTTCACACCAGCATAAATGTAAAATATCTGATACAATTTGAAGTCGAAGCAGACGCGTCAGGGAGAGGATGAACATGGCGAATGAGAAGGCAACGGACCAGATCGTCCGCGATATGTTGCGTGAAATTGGCTTCGAGCGCCCATGGGAACAGGATGGTGGACCCCAGTGGAAACGAGACGCTCTCAAGGGTGGGTCGAAGTCTGCTTCGGCTAATGGTGAGGGTAAGCCCGAGTTTGTCTTTGTCTCCAGTGGCTTTGTCGTCGTGGTTGAGGACAAGAAGGAAGTGCAGCTCACGCGCTACCTTGTCGATGGTGACCCGATCACCGAGTATCCCTACCGTGCCGACTATGCTCTAAATGGGGCTATTCACTACGCGAAGACGATGCTCGCCAACGGTATTCCGTTCGACAAGGGTATCTTCGCGGTGGGTGTTGGTGGTGGTGAGGTCCATCATGAGATCGCCGTGTCCTACTTGGCTCCGGGCTTCGTCAAGCACCTTGATGACCTTGACAACCTTGACGTGTTCTCCGAGCAAGAGATCGGCGAGTACTACGCCGTTCAGGTCCTTGGGCAGCGCCCGCGCGCAGAGGTTCAGCTCGACGATGTTCGTGCCGCTGCTGAGCGCCTGCACGAGGGGATGCGTAACTATGGCTCCGTTGAGAACGACCGTAAGGCACCACTGGTTTCAGCGATTCTCCTGGCACTCCAGAACCCCTACTTCAGTATCGACAGACTCGCGAGCGTCTCTCCTGGCAACAACTACCAGGTGTGGGACGGGCGCATTATCTACGACGCTGCCGAGCAGTACATGAAGTCCGAAGCACTCATGCCTCAGGCGAAGATCGGTACGCTCCTCGACCAGTTCTCCTTCATTAAGCAGGCCCCCCAGCTCAACCGCTCTCATCGAGACCTTGGCGAGTCTCCGCTCAAGTGGATGACCCGTATCCTCGCGAACGACGTGTACCATGTCGTCACTGACCCCTCGATGACTGCCTTCGATGTACTTGGCAATTTCTACCACGAGTTCATCTCCTACGGTGGAGGCGATGGCTCTGGCCTGGGTATTGTGCTCACTCCTGAGCATGTAACAACGCTCATGGCTGAGCTGATCGACGTTAATGCTACCGACTATGTTCTCGACCCCACCGCAGGCACTGCGTCCTTCCTCATCGCTGCCATGCAGCGCATGTTCGACGACGCAGGCGACAACGCAGCCATGCGCGAAGATATCCGTAAAAAACGCCTCCACGGCATCGAGCTTCAGGACAAACTCTTCGCCATCGGCACCACGAACATGATTCTTCGTGGCGACGGCAAGGCGAACTTCCGCCGTGACTCGATCTTTGAGGCTCCAATGGCTGAGATGCGAGGCGACATGAAGATGCCTGACGGCACGATCGCCCTCGGACACGGCTTTACCAAGGTGCTCCTCAACCCGCCATACTCGCAGGCCAAAGACAAGAGCACCCGCAACCTCTCCGAGCTCGCCTTCATCGAGCGTGCACTGGAGTTCCTTAACCCCGGCGGCAAGCTCGCCGTGATTGTGCCTCAGTCTGCGATGGTCGGCAAGACTAAGGAGGACAAGGCGCGCAAGCGGTACATCCTGGAGCATCACACGCTCGAAACCGTCATCACGATGAACCCGATGACTTTTGTTAACTCCGGGCACACACCGCATACGGTTATCGCGATCTTCACGGCTGGCCGCAAACACCGTGATGACCACGTAGTTCGCTTCGTGAACTTCGAGAAGGACGGCTGGGTAGTCGCGCCCCATCGTGGCCTCGTGGACGACGGCACGGTCGCCTCTCGCCGCAAGCACCTCCTGGAGGTTCTGCGTGGTGACGCACAGGACGACACGAGCTTCATCGTCCGATCCGAGGTCACCGCGGAGGACGAATGGCAACATAGTTACTTCTACTTCAACGATGTGCCACCGACCTACGAAGACTTCATGAAGACGGTCGCTGACTACGTGTCTTGGCAGGTTGACATGCATGCCCACGGGCTTGGTGACCTCATCAAGCCGTCTATGAGCGTCACCAGCGACGAGGAGAGCAACGAATGAGCGTCCTCGCAACCCTAGACTTTCAACCGATGCTCATCACCGACGTCTTCGAGTCGATGGCTGCTTCGAAGGCGTGGTACGACAAGAGCAAGCTCTGTCTCTCCGGAGTGCCCGTATTTCCGTTCGTCTCTCGAACCAAGGCAAGCAACGGAGTCGATAGCTTCTGCCCGCGCCAAGACAAGGCACCTGAGGCCGGGAACGCCATGACGATTGGGCTCGACACTCAGACGATCGGTTACCAGCCGGTTCCGTTCTACACGAGCCAGAACATCCAGGTTCTTCGTCACGAGCGACTCAACGAGAGCAATGCGCTCGTTCTCTCCTCACTGATACAGGAGCAGATGGGAAAGTTCTCTTGGGGCGGTAACGGTGCCACTCTTGGACGCTTGAAGAAGACCCGCATTATGGTTCCTGCTCTCACCACCGCTGACGGTACTTTCGAGGCCGACTGGGACGGCATGGACCGTCTCGGTGCAGAGTTACTGGAGCGGGTTGTCACACACGCACACAGTGCTCGCGCGACTCGCCTCGATGACGACGACACACTCGCGGAACTCCGGTTTGCACCTATCCGACTCGATGCTCTCTTTCGGTTCTACCGAGGAGCAGTCGGCAAACGAGTGACAGGAGGGCGAACGGTGTATATCGGTGCTGCTGCGCGGAGAAACAGTGTTGTCGGCTACGTTAATGATGATCCGACGTTCCCTGGTGGGCGCTTGGCTATCGTTAACAACGGCGATGGAGGGGCAGGATACTGCACCTACCAGCCAATGCCATTCAGCGCTTCCTCAGACGTAACCGTACTTGAACCGCTTGAAAACGACATTCCGGGTGATGCCCTCCTCCTGCTCTCGTCTTGCATCACCTACCAGTGCTTCCCGAAGTACAGCTTTGGGTACAAACCCAATCAGCGACGACTAGCAGCACAAGAGATCATGGTTCCCGTCGTGACAAATGCGTCAGGTGAAGATGTTGTTGACTGGGAGGGTATGGCGTCCTATGGTCGTGCTCTGCGTGTGCGTGCTGAGCGTGCCATTGTCCCCGTCGTTGGGAGCCGGTCATGAGTCGTGAACCGAACCCAGCGCGCGGTGTCGGTCGGGACATCCGCGTCGCTCGCCGTGCCCTCGGCTGGAGCCAGACCGAGCTGGCCAACCGTGCTCAGGTTTCACGTCCGACTATCGCTCGTGTCGAGACTGGCGTCAACATCTCCACCGGGACGCTGGAAAAGGTCGCCAAGGCGCTCGGCAAGCGCCTGTGCATTTCGGATAGACACTAAGGCGTTCTCGCGACGCCACCAACTGACTTACGTTGCTTTCGTGGCCGGGAAAAGAGCGTGAAAGAGCCCTGATTCTGTGAATGCTTATTCCCGGTCTTCCGTTGGCCTTTCTTTGGTCAACAAAGCACCATCTTTGCCTAGATAGAATGTATCCCCGGTCACCGATGAGGTGGCCGGGGATACATTCTTCCCTCACAGCCTGGGTTCATCCTCGCCCTTTGAGCTCTTGATCTGACCGAGGACGCGGCGCTGATGCTCAGAGCCGCTCTCACCTTCGCGCATCGTTCCATCGAACCGCTCAGCGTTCTTGTTGATCGGCCGAGAGTGATCGACCTCGACGCGAGGCTTGCCCAGTTTGATGCCCGTTCCAATCACAGGTTTCACCATCCTTTTCACCTCCTTCCTCACCTGAGTTGCTCGTAGATCCATCGGCTCACTCTCAGCACGATCCAGACAAACAGCGCAGCACCACCGAACGTCGCAGCAGCGATCAACAGCTTCTGCCACCACAACGAGGCTGTTGTGAACAAGGCCCATGCCCAGCCAAAGAGCGGGCCGATGCCGAACATGCTCCCAACGCCCCACACGAGGCCACCCACGAGCAAGAGCGAGGCGAACAGCGGTAGCACAGCAATGGCAACTTTTCCGACCGCCGTCCACGGTATACGCCCCTCCAAGGCCTCCAGACGGCTCTCGTTGCGCTCCAGAGACGCAACCGCCTTGTTAGCCTTGTCTATGACCGTGTCGACCTTCTGAGCGGCCTCAGCGGTCTTCTGAGTGCCGATATTGGCGACGCGCTGCTCATACCCATCGAGAGTGCTCTCAATGCGCTGAACAGGCTCCTTGACCGCCTCAGCAAGCCGCGCATCGAGCACCTTGACGGCATACTCGCTGAGTTTGCTCATATCGACACGTACGGTCCTGCCGTTGCCGACGGTTTTCTCAAGTTTCTCCAAAGCCAAAACCGTCTCCCTCCTAAGATCATCCAAGGCCGTAGTCGTCTTCTTCATCTCGGCTTTGATCTGCTTCGTCATCGAGTATGCTTGCAGCTCGGAGGCGCTCACTTCGGAGCCGTCGTTCAGCTTCAAGACGCGCTTGTCGCTCACGGTCTCCCCGAGCGCGCTCAGCATCTCGCTCTGCGCGTTCTGCGTCTGCTTGATCTCGTCCAGCTCGCTCCTGAGTGAGTCGGGCAGCGAGTCCTTCGAGGTTGAAGTCTTGGAGGTCAACACGAGTAGTAAGCTTGCCTGCGCCTCCTCGATCTTCTTCATTCGCTCGCTCTGCGAGGTCAACGTAGTAATCAAGACGCGGAGCATCTCGTCGATCTTGCTCGACTGCTCTGAGTTTTGCGAGCGCTGCATCGAGCTGCTCTCCATTTTCTCCATAGCTCTTGACATCTTCTTCTTCCTTTCTTCGCGTAATGAGTTCTTTCATGGTGTTGTGAAGAGCGCTCCACTGGTAATCAGCGCCGAGCTTCCTGGCGGTGCACGCAGCCTTCGAACGACCGAACCTACGCACCTCGTCATTGTCGTCAACAAGGGCATACGTGACGCTCGGATCACGACCCTCAACCTCGCTCTTTTGACTGGTCTTCTTCTCGATGCTCACGCCTAGCTCTCGTGCAACCTCGCGCAAAGACTCAAAGTCCACCGAACGAGAATCTTGAATCGCTTCATCAACACGATCAGCAAGAAACTCTCGCCACGTGCTCTTATCAAGCTGATCAACAGTCAAACCCTCAGCGCTCTTACCAGAACGCGATCTATTCACATCATGAGCGAGTTCGTGAGGCTCCAAGACCTGCAATCCCATCTCTCGCATGGTCTTGTCGTTAGCCTTTTTCAAGACCCAATGAGCAAGACCGTTTTCACGGGCTGCTTTCCCCGTGACGAGATCCACGTTCGCGATTGTGATATGCGCGTGAGGATTACCACCGTCGGAGTCCAGATGAACAACGACATCACACGGTGAGTTCGGAGCCACTTCTTTTGCCAACGCATAAGCGGCATCAGCAACGATCATCGGCGTCATCGGATCACGAGGATCAAGCTCGTCCTTCGAGAACGACTGAATCACCATGAGCGCCTGGTTCTTGCGACCACTCCCTTTGAGCATTGACTCGATAGACGCAATCGCGTCGTACGGGCCACGGAAGTCCGAACGCCATGCCGCCGCACGTGAATGCTTCACGTCAGCAGGTCTCCCGAAGTGTGCATACATAATCGGCGCTGCTGCTCGCACCGCCGTCGTCTGCTTTGTAATACTCATGCGCTCAACTCCTTCGCTATTGCAAGAAGCTCATCCGTCACACAACGCAAGTCGTTGACGTCTGGCTCAACATCAGCCCACCCTTGACGGGCGATCTGGTTAACGTTCACGCCTACGGCGTTGACCTCAGCGGTAAATCGCAACACGTTACGATTGACCACCTTCGGCGCGGGCGCGCCGTCGAGATAATCGACGGCGGCCCGAATCGCTCCCGACTCACTGAGTCCGTAGCGATTAGCAACGCGGGTAAGCTGTGCAGCTTCTCCTTCGGAGAACCTGACAGTCACCCGCGACTCGCGAGACTTGTGTCTCGCGATCCTCCGATCCCCACCCCGAACTTGGTCATCGACCTCGTTCGTTGTGGTGACCTCCGGCTGGACAGGCGTACTCTTAATGCTCGCCTCATTCTGAGTCGAGCTTCGTGGCGGTACCGCCTGTCGGCCAGCAGACGATTCGGCTGACGCCTTATCGTGCTGGTCAGAGGGGCGGCTATGCCCCCCTCTGAACTCCCCCCACACGCTCACGTCAGAACCCGCCATTGTTCATCACCCCCACGGGCTGAGAACTAGGCTCGTTCGACGCTTCGCTGCTCGCCTCGTTCGACGCTTTGCTGCGCGACTCACGACGAGACGCCGCTGCCTTATCAGCAGCACGCTTGCGCTTCTCATCCTGCTTATCAATCTTCGCTTGTGCTCGATTAATAAGCGTACGAACGCTCACCTGATCGACGTTCTCGATCGGATCGTTCTTGATCTCCTCGATAGTGCTCATAATCGCGTCTATGAAACGCGCACGTGCCTTCTCTTCTTTAACGCGCTTCTTTTCCTCCAGACGCTCGACCCTCTCACGGGCTTTCGTCAATTCGTTGTCGAGATTAGACATGATGTATGTCCTCCTTTATTTAGTCTCTTGATGCCGGAGCACACCCGGCTGAGGGGGCGACGCCGTACCGGCGTCCGGTCTTTGTGCTCACCAGGTCGGCAAGTCTTCGACGATCCGAGCGAGTTCACCCAGATCAAGGTCTTTGACGACGCGAGCGCGTCGATCCTTCTTACACAAGTGATCCCACTGGGCACGGGTGAACTCCCCATATCCAAGGGATGAAAGCCAATCAAGCTTCGTACTCACACTCGCGGAACTCGCGAGCATCGGAACATCGATAAGACCCTCCCGATGCGCGGCCACGAGGTCTGTAAGAACAGACCCCTTTCCCGTATAAATACGACGGTCCTTCGAAGCATCGATCCGCTTCTTCAACGTCAGCAACTGCTCGACAGTGCGAAGGCAACCAGTGGGACGGTTGTCACCAGTTGTTCCAGGGCGGAACTTAGCGATATGACGAACCTTCTCCTTCACCGAAACGTACTCCTCGACCGACTCCCAAGGAGCCGTGTCGAAGCCAGCAACCTCGTGACCGTTAACCACGTCAGCGCGCACAGACTCCCACACAGGCTTCCGCTTGAAATCAAAGTCAAGAGAGACCTCAGGGCACACGTCCACCGGAGCAAAGTCCAAACGGTTTCGAGAGCGAGATAGTTCCTTGAATGAAGGGAATCGACGATACGGATTAGGCACTTTCCCATCACGTGAGATCACCAGATCCCAGAACCACTCGCGCTCTTCAACCGAGCCACGTTCGATGTAGTCGGGAGACTTCATCCCAGCCTTGGCAAGGACACCACCAGGCTCACGCGAAACATTCCCCCGCGTCGTGACGTTGAGCAGCTCAGACTGTCGATGCTTAATCTCCCAGACCGTGCGATCACCAACAAGAGCCTCACGTGAATCTCGGAACACATCGGATAAACCAAAAGACTCCAGGTGATCGATGCAGTCAAGATCGAAAATGCCACCGTCAGTAGTCACAGAGTAGAGAGCGACTTCGTTAGCCTTCGCGAGCAACAAAGCGCGGACTAGGGACGTAATCATCGCCGCGTGATAGGGGGAGGTCACCGACGAGCCGCCAATGGACTCCATCTCCTCCTCCCAAGCGTTCCATCCCGAACGCTCAGACACGTCTTGAGCGAGCTTGCCGTAGCACGAGTTGGAAGCAACTTTGATAACAAGCTCTTCAAGGCTCTTCTTACCGAAGTAACGCTTCGCAGTCGCCCGGTCCTCAACCATTTGCTTCATCGCAGCGCGCATCGACCGCGACAGCTCGCCATCGACCTCTTGAGGTCGAAGACGAAGTCCCATCTGCACATCCACACGAGCGCCCAGATGCAGAGCAAGGAGCAACTCAGGTGCCATAGCGTAGGCACCTTGAAAACCGTTGAACTGCGCGAGGCCATCACCCAAACCAGAACCAGCACCAACGGAGATTCGAGGATAAATCACCGACTGTTCAACTTTGACGGGAATGCACGGCTCAACCCCCTCGGGAAACTCCCACGAGACAAAGGCCACGAGGGGAGTGGCGTACCCCAGAGGAAAATCATCGAGTGTGAGTTCACGGTCCTTGATGACCTCCTCAACCACACCACTCTCGTAGTCAACGTCGACCACAGCAGCCATTGCAGACGGATAAGCAGACTGAATGTCGTGGTCGTATGTGGGTGTGGTGCAATAACCGATCTTGAGGGCAGAATTCCAGCCTCCATGAAAAGCCGCTTTGCACATGGTGTGAGCGAGCTTGGCGTCCGCATCCACAGGTCTAAGAGAACGCACAGCGTAGTACGAGAGGGCGTCCTCAGCAGGTTCTTCCCCCTCATTAAGCTTCATGAGACCCTGAAAACGCGCCATGAACAGGGAGTTCGGCATACCTTCCAAACCCCAGTAACGCTTCACCCCATCACGCAGGGCATGAGCACCCCCACCGCTAAGAGTCACCGGCGGGACAACACCCTCCCCCCAGACAGCGGAGAGGTACTCCAACACGATCACAGCGTCATTGGCACTGTATTCCAAGAAATCGATGAGGTGCTGTTCGCGGTACTCGCTCATACGCATTTTCCAGTCACCAGGAACGTTAATCTTGGGGATACCCACCGCGTCTCCGAGAACAGCAAGAGACTGCATCCCCGGCGCAGATTGACCCATCGTGTCTCGAATCGTCACCGAAAGAGGGAGCCAGCGCTCACTCGAACCGTAAGCACCCGAGCGTTCAATCACGCGAACAGGCTGAAGCGAAACCAGACCTCCACTCGCAGAGGTCACGCGACGCAAGATGTCGGCATACTTAGAGTTCCCATGAGGGCGAGCAAAAGCCGTCAGGTCAGCGTTGAGGTAATGCCCAGCGAGCACCAACGAGAGACGACCGAGCTTATACAAGGCGTTCAGGTTCGCACCGTAGTCGCATCCAGACTCCCAGAAATCACGACGATCAAAGCCGCGAGCATCGGGCAAGCCCGCAGCGCGCCACAGCCCCGACTCGCGGATAACCACGCACAGAGCAGACTCAAACGGAAGCCGTTCACCCTCTATGAGGGGGAGGAGCACGATATCGAAGCGATAGTCAGAGTCAGAAGGATCGATCAGCGAGAACTGATAGGAGTCAATGACCCTGCTCCCGTCCTTGCGGTAAGTAAATTCCGTATCGAAACCAATGACCGGAGCACGCTTACCCGTCCCCATCGCCTTGACAGTGGGCAGGCCACCAAAGACGACCTCAGGAGAGGCTACAGCGCCGTCTTCGACGGCGACACCGGAGGAAGCATGCCCATCGCAAACACCACCGACGGCTGTGCCGTCGGAAGGGGAAACCGATGCAGCGACGGCCTGTCCGTCCCGGCCCGGCCATTCCTGCCCTCCCATAGGGGATGATGGCCTGAACGAGTTTCCGTTGGTATTACAGGCGAAACTCGGATCAGTTTTGACAAGGAAAAAATTTTCCTTGTCAAAATCACCCGATTTTTGACCCCTCAAAAGGCGCTCAGAATGCCTTACCAGAACGGCGGTAGAGACACCCCCGACGGACTCTTCCGAGACCGTCCACGCGCTCCCAGAGAGCTGGGAAGAGATGTTCGTAAACTCAGAGGAGATGATGGTAGAGGCGGTCATCGCTGACCACCTCCAACGAGGCGAGCGTCAGCCCAGGCTTTGAGGTCCTCAACGCGGTAACGAACAGAACGACCCGAGATGACGACGAAAGCGGGTCCTCGTCCACGACAACGCCAGGTACGCAGCGTTTCAGGTGAGACTGCAAGAAACTTGCCAGCCTGCTCAGTGTTGAGCAAATAAGGGTCAGCCGGTGCACAGACCAGGGTAGAAAGCACAGTCATCAAAGACTCCTTTGCTTGTTGCAAAGGCTGCAAAATCTTCGATGACGCTGTCACCCACCGTACGTCCCCAAGAAGCCAGCGACTTCAGCTCGGGGCGGGATTCCCTGCTCTTCCTCACCGGACCCGGGGGAATCTCCAGGCATCGGATCTGACACGGCGCGGTACCATGCATGGCCCCGTGTGGCCTAACCCCTTAGCGTTTTCTCGCCACCGACAGGGGACTCGGTGGCGGGTGGGGATGACCCACTTTCTCCGACGTGAGCCATTACCTCACGAAGTCAGCCGCACTGGATTTTCCAGGGCAC
>CATWCG010000024.1:0-12424 GCA_958349165.1 uncultured Actinomyces sp.
TATGGTCTCTGCGGTCACGGACGGTCCGTGACAGGAGGGCGTTGCGTATGGCCCCGGGGGGCCTGCTGGACCGGCCGCGGGTGCGGATAGTCCAGCTGCCCAGTCTACACGGGTGGGTGCGGCTTCGCCAGGGCGTTTCCCGTCACGATTCGGGGATCGCGGCACGAGGCCGTGGCCGGCTCATCGGGGGCGTCCAGGCGTGCGGAACCGGGCGTGGTGGCCCGGGCCGGCCCCGGCCTCGTGCGTCGGGTCACAGGGAGCGCGCGCCGTAGCCGTTGGTGAGGGCACGCATGCCCATGTAGACGGCCGAATAGGCGAGCCAGACCAGGGCGAGGGCCACGGAGGGGGAGTCCGTGAGCCTAGCGGAGTGGGCGATGAGCCACAGGACGGGCGCGTAGACGAGAAGGTTGAGGACGGACGCGCCGGCGAGGTAGCGCCCACGCCCCGCGCCGATGAGGATGCCGTCGAGGAGGAAGACATACCCGGCGATCGGCTGGAAGAAGGCGCCGACGATGATGGCGACGGTCGCGTAGTCGATGACGGTCTGGTCGGTCGTGAAGATGCGCGTGATCCAGGGCGCGGTGAAGGCCAGGGCGACGCCGACGGCCGTGCCGAAGCTGAGCCCCCAGCGTGAGAGGGTGCGCAGGAGGGGCTGGATCGCGCCTCGCTCGCCGGTTCCTGACGCGAAGCCGGCGAGGGCTTGCGCGGCGATCGCGAGGGCGTCGAGGACGTAGGCGGCGAAACTCCACAGGGTCCACACGATCTGGTGGGCGGCCAGGGCCTGGGTGGAGATCGCGGTGACGGCCGCGAGGGTGGCGAGGAGGGCGACGCGCAGCGCGAGGGTGCGCACGAGCAGGGGTGCCCCCTCGAGCGCCGCGCCAAACAGGCCGGAGGTGGAGGGGCGCAGGCTCACGCCCTGGCGGCGGGCGGCGCGCACGACAATCCACCCGAGGAAGGCCGCCATGAGGGTTTGCGTGAAGGCGGTGCCCAGGCCGGACCCCGCGACCCCCAGGCCGAGGGGGTACATGAGCACCCAGTTGGCCGCCGCGTTGAAGGCCGCGCCCACGGAGGCGGCGACCAGCGGGGTGCGCGTGTCCTGCAGGCCGCGCAGGGTGCCGGTGGCCGCCAGGGCGACGAACATGCCGACGAGGCCGGGCGCGGAGGCGCGCAGGTACGCCAGGGCGTGCGGCATGGTGGCCGCGTCGGCGCCCAGCCAGGTGAGCAGGGGCGAGGCGAAGACGGCCAGGAGGATCGCCGCACACGCGCCGAGTCCGCCCGCCAGCCACATGGCCTCCACCCCCGAGCGGATCGCGAGGTCGCGGCGCCCGGCCCCCAGGTGGCGCCCCGCCAGCGAGGTCGTCGAGTAGGCCAGGAAGATGAACAGGCCGACCGCCGTATTCAGGACGGTCGACGCGATGCCCAGGCCCGCGAGCTGAGGGGTGCCCAGGTGGCCGACCATCGTGGAGTCGATGACGGTGAACAGCGGCTCCGCGATGAGAGCCCCCGCCCAGGGAGGGCAGGGCCAGGGACAGGATTTTGCCCGTCGTGATCGTCGGCATCGACGAGGCCGCGGCCCCCTCGTCGGGCGACGGGGAGGACGGGGTGGCCGCTCCACGATTGCTGTTCATGACACGCTCCGCTTCTTATCCACAACATGTGCACAGGTCTGTGGATATCAGTGCACACAGGAATTCTAGACAGCTCAATGAATGACAACGATGTGACTGTGATGAGCATATCTGCCCTGACAGATCGGTCATTGAGACCCGTGCACAGGCCCGATCGGCGTTGTGCACAGGTTATACACAAATTGTGCACATGTTCGTGCACAGCGTCGGTCGCGTGTTTTCCTATAACGCGTTAGTCTTCGCCTGAAGGCTCTCTATCCACAGGCGTCCCGGCCGCGCTCGCGGCGCCGAGCCCAGCCCAGGCCTCGTCCCTCCACCCGCGGACCCGAAAGGAACACGATGTCCGACGACCAGTTCGACCGCGTCCCCCCGCAGGACATCGACGCGGAGATGAGCGTCCTCGGGTCCATGATGCTGACGACCGAGGCCGCCAACGTCGTCTCCGAGATACTGCGCGGGCAGGACTTCTACCAGCCCAGCCACGAGACCATCTTCGACACCATCGTCGAGCTCAACGGCCGCGCCGAACCCGCCGACGCGATCACCGTCGCCGGCGAACTCAAGCGCGCGGGCGTCCTGTCGAAGGTGGGCGGCGCCGCCTACCTGCACACCCTCATCGCCTCCGTGCCCACCGCCGCGAACGCCGCCTACTACGCGCGCATCGTGCGCGAACGCGCCATCATGCGCCGCCTCGTCACCGCGGGCACGCGCGTCGTCCAGCTCGGCTACGCGGACGCCGGCGGCGACGTCGACGAGATCGTCGACCAAGCCCAGGCCGAGGTGTACGCCGTCTCCGACGGGCGCGAAACCACCGACTACGTGTCCATGACGCAGATGAGCTCGGACATCCTCAACGCGCTCGAGGACATCGAGAAGAACCAGGGCAAGCTCAACGGCGTGCCCACCGGCTTCACCGACCTCGACGAACTCACCCAGGGCCTGCACGGCGGCCAGATGATCATCGTCGCCGCCCGACCCGCCATGGGTAAGTCCACGCTCGCCCTGGACTTCTGCCGCTCGGCCTCCATCAAGCACGGCATCACCTCGCTCATCTTCTCGCTAGAAATGAGCTCCCAGGAAATCGCGATGCGCTTGCTCTCCGCCGAGTCCGGCGTGCGCCTGTCCAAGATGCAGGCCGGCAAGATGAGCGACGTCGACTGGCGCAAGGTCGCCGAAACCACCTCACGCATGAGCGAGGCGCCCCTGTACGTCGACGACTCCGCGAACATCACGATCTCCGAGATCCGCTCGAAGTGCCGCCGCCTCAAGCAGCAAGAGAACCTGGGCCTCGTCGTCATCGACTACCTCCAGCTCATGACGAGCGGCCGCCAGGTCGAGTCGCGTCAGCAGGAAGTCTCCGCGATGTCGCGAAACCTGAAGCTCCTGGCCAAGGATCTCGACATCCCCGTCATCGCGGTCGCGCAGCTGAACCGTAACTCGGAAGGCCGCACCGACCGCAAGCCCATGATGAGCGACCTGCGCGAATCCGGCTCGCTCGAACAGGACGCGGACATCATCATCCTGCTGCACCGCCCCGACTACTACGACAAGGAAGATCGCCCCGGCGAGGCCGACATCATCGTCGCCAAGCACCGCGCCGGTGCGACCGCGACCGTCACCGCACTCTTCCAGGGCGACATGGCGCGCTTCGTCAACTACACGGGCCGCCCGGAGCCCGGCGGCGGAGAGTAAGGGGCGGTGTGCCCGGACCCTGTGTTTGCTATCTGGTCCCACAGGTTTCCGGGCGCCTCCGGGCCCGGCCGCCCGCGAGATCGCCACACGCGAGCCTACGGCTCGGAGTGGTCGATCTCGAAGCCCGCCCGTGCCCTCCGGACCCTCCGGCGCCCTCCACACCGGTGGGTCAGGCCCTGTGTCTCGAAGCCCGACCGGCTCCTGCCGCCGCCCACGGGCACCGCGGCCAGGACTACTCACAACTCTCTCACAACAAACGGTCCGAAATACCCAGACCCCTCCAGTGGCTACGGTCGTTGTGTCATGGTTTCCCAACAATGTCGCATGCAATTCCTCTGCCACTCTTTCAAACTTTGAATTCATATCGTTGAAATTCCAACGTTTTCAGACGTTGTTGAAACGTCAGCCAATCGAATTGCATGCAACATTTCGGGGCGCGTTACCTCAGGGGGCCCAATGGGGAGCGTGCAGGGTGAGGCCCGGTTATCTACCCCGGTGTGCTCGGCGTGCCCGGTGTGCTCGGCGTGCTCTGTGTGCCCGGCGTGGCAGGCCTTGCCTCAGTCCCGGTGCGCGGCGCGCGCCAGGCGCTTGGCGCGAACCGAGGAGAGCAGCCAGTCGGCGCTCAGGCACGCCAACGCCACCCACACGACGCCCATCGCGATCCAGCGGAACGTCGGCACGGTCTCGTGGAAGATGAACACGGCGACGAGGAGCTGCAGGGTGGGCCCCAGGTACTGCAGGAAACCCATCGTCCCCAGGGTCAGGCCTCGCGCCGCCGAGGCGAACATGATGAGCGGGATCATCGTCAGCGCACCCGCCCCCACCAGGAGGGCCAGGTGAAGGGGCCAGGACACCCCGGCCTCGTCGGTGGCGATCGTGTGGAAGGACGTCGAGGACGTGGCCGCCAGGTACGCGTAGTAGCCCAGCAGGACGGGTGAGACCGCCGCCGTCTCGATCGCCATGCCCGCGAGCGGGTCGACGCGCGCGGCCACGTCCTTCTTGACGAGGGAGTACAGGCCGAACGTGAGGGCGAGCGTGAGGGAAACGATGGGGACCGAGCGCTGGCCGACGACGAGGATGACGACGGCGAGCACGCCGAGGGCCAGGGCGACCTTCTGGATCGGCGTGACGCGCTCGCGCAGCACGATGAGGCCCAGCGCAACCGTCACGAGGGGGTTGATGAAGTAGCCGACCGCCGCGTCCGTCGTGTGGCCGGCGAGGACCGCGTACACGTACACCGACCAGTTGACGACGACGAGCGCGCCCGCCACCGCCAGGCGCCACAGGGCTCCCCGGTCCGCGATGAGAGCGCGGACCTTGCCCAAAGATCGGGTGATCGCGAGCGCGACCAGGCAGAAGAAGAGGCCCCACACCGCGCGGTGGACGATGACCTCGACGGCGCCGGCGGGGGAGAGCAGCGAGAAGTACAGGGGGAAGAAACCCCAGATCACGTAGCAGGAAACGCCGAGGGCGAGGGCGCGCGGTTCGTTCTTCTGGGTGCTCATTCCTCCAGTGTAAGGACCGACCTGGCTGCTTCGCGGCGTCGAGCGACGCCGATGAGACGGGCGCCGGCGCACGCCCGGGCCCCGGGTGGTGTCGGCCACGCGGCGCGCCCTCGGGCAGATACGCGAAGGGGGTGGGAACCCGTTGCGGATTCCCACCCCCCCGGCTACGGCTGCGTCACTTCATGTTCTTCGCGAAGTTCCAGCCGATGACCAGCAGCGCGCCGACGGGCTTGTTGTTCAGCGCGAGGTCACGCATCTCGTCCTTGGACACGTCGACGTCGTGGGAGCCGGTAGCAGACCACAGTCCGTCGATGGCCTGGTTGACCGCGTCGTCGCTGGCGGCCAGCAGGTTGAGGTTACCGATGGTGCGCACGAGCGACACGTGCCAGCCGCTGGCGTCCTCCACGGTGAACACTCCGAGGCGCTCGGGGTTGACGAGGCCTTCCGTGTAGTTGGTGGTCATCGTCTTGGTGGTCGTCCTGAACGTGCGCGTGTCGATGTCCGGGTAGGAAACCGTCAGCGAATCGCCGTTGAACTCGACCTTGTACTCGCCCATGGTGATGGACGTCGTGCCGAGGTTGACGATCGCGCCGCCCGAGACCTTCGTGGACTTCAGGCCCCACGTCACCTGCACGCCGCTGCCGCCCATGCCGGACGCGGAGTACCCGGACGAGGAGGATCCGCCGCCGTAGACGGCCGCGACGCGGCGCTCGGGCAGATCGAGGTAGCGGTAGACGTCTTCGCTGCCGATGCTCGCTCCGTTACGCAGGGCGTCGACCATGCCCGACACAGCCTCCTCGGGAGAGGAAGCGCCCTTGACGTCGGTGAAGTTCGCGGAGTAGTTCGGCTGAGCCGAACCGGTTCCCAGGAACTGCTCGGCGACCGTCATGTAGCCGGACAGGTACCACTTGCCGTCTTCCTTCACGGAGACGAGCGTGAGCTTGTTGTTCGGGAAATTCTTCAGGACGTTACCGGAGGAGACCGGGTTGTTCTGGATTTCCTGCTTCATCTTGTCGAAGGCCTGCGACTCGTTGGCCGTCAGGTCAGAGCCCTTGGCCTCCTTGTAGTGCTCGCGGATCTTGTCGGCGAGTTCCGGCTTGATCTCGACGTCACCCTCCCACTTCGTGATGGTGATGAGTGCCACCTGATCGGACTTGGTGTCGACCGTGTACTCCATCTCGGACTTCTTGATGTCGATCTGGTCGACGTAGTCCTTGAGGGCCTTCAGGTCCATCAGCTTGGACCAATCGGTGCCGCCGTTGTGCTTGTAGTCCTTTTGCCAGGCCGTCGCAGCGTTGAGCTCCTCGGGCGACGCGGCGCCCGCCAGCGACACGAGAGAGTTCTTCGCGAAAGCGGAATCAATGCCCTGCGCCAGGGCATCGGGGCTCTTGTAGCCGCCACCACCCAAGCGGCTGAGCGCGAAGGCGCCGCCACCGACGACGACCAGGATGGCAACGACGATGACGGAGATGATGGCCGCCATCTTTCCGCGGCTCTTCTTCTCGCCGGGTGCGGGCACCTGGCCCTGGAACTGACCGTTGGGGCCGGGTGCGGGCACCTGGCCCTGGAACTGACCGTTGGGGCCGGGCTGGGGTGCCTGACCCTGGAACTGACCGTTTGGGCCGGGCTGGGGTGCCTGACCCTGGAACTGACCGTTTGGGCCGGGCTGGGGTGCCTGGCCCTGGTACTGCGGGTTGTAGGCACCCTGCTGGGGCACCTGGCCCTGGAACTGACCGTTGGGGCCGGGCTGGCCACCGTAGTTCGGGGTGGACATCGTTATAACCTTTCACCGTTGGGAGTGAACGTTGCAGTATTTCACTTTTGAAATAAATTGGCAACTTTCGGTGTGACAGTGTGAGCGGGGAGCCCGCGAGTATCGGGCGAGAAAGCGTGCGCGCCAGCATTGTCGCCGCAGGCCAGGGCGGCCTCGTCGATGCCGAGGACCACGCCGAGGGCCTCCAGGTAGCGTTCCTGCTGGCTCTCCTCGCCTGCCCGGCGCGCGAGCACGGTCGGGTTGTGGATGAGGCGCGCGGCCAGGTGGCGCAGCGCCCGCGCGGCGTCGTCGGTCGACAGGGGGGCGTCGCCGAGGCGGTCGATCTCCTCCTCGACGATGCGGAAGACGCGCGAGCGCAGGTGCCGCACGACCGGGTCCATGGATCGGGCGCCGAGGCCTCGCTCGAAGGAGGAGACCTCCTCGTCGATGATGGCGCGTGCGCGATTCAACGCGTCGGCATCCGCGGCCGGGACCGAGGCCTGGATAGTCGGCAGGTCGATAAGCGTCACGTTCGGGAGCGAGCCGACGGAGTCGTCGGTGTCTCGCATGAGGGCCAGGTCCAGGACAACGGTGCGTCCGGAGGCGGCGGCCATGTCGCGGGTCAGGATGGGGCTTCCCAGTCCCCGGCACGTCACGACCAGGTCGGCGCGCGTCAGGGCGGTGGGAAGGTCGGCGCCGTCAACCCAGCCGATGCCTCGTCCCCGGGCGAATTCGCGGGCGCGCCCCGACGTCGAGTAGACGGACACGTCGGATGCGCGAAGCGCGTTCAGGGCGCTGACGGTCGCCCCCGCGTAGGCGCCCGTGCCGACGATGAGTACGCGCGTGGCCTCCCACGGCCCCAGGTGAGCCGCAGCCATGTCGAGGCCGACGGCGACGACCGATCGTCCGGCCCCGGCCAGTCCGGTCTCGGTGGCGACGCGGCGCGATGCGGCCGACGCCCGCTCGGCGGCGCGCCCCAGGTCACAGCTGAGGGTCCCGTCCTCCCAGGCCGTGCGCGCGGCGCGGCGCATCTGCCCGGCGATCTCGCGCTCGCCGACGACCATTGATTCCAGCCCGGATGCCGTCGCAAACAGGTCGACGAGGCCGTCGCGGCCCCACAGGTGGCGCAGGCGCACGTCGGCGCGGGGACTGTGCGAGGCGGTGGCGAGCTCGCGCTCCACCGCATCCTTGAGCGCGCGAGGGTCGGCCGAGGCCGGGGCGTCGACGTAGATGGTGACCCGATTGCAGGTGCGCAGGACCATGACTCCGCGGGCGTGCGGTAGCGAGCGCATGAGCGTGGGGCCCAGGTCGGTCGCGCCGGAGAGCCTGGCGATGTCATCGAGGGGAACGAAGCGGTGGTCCGCGGACAGCACATGAATAGTCACAACGCGTCCATTTAAGGGCACGCGGGTGGTGCGGGCAGCGCTGGCAGCCTATTTATGTTGGTGACGCCGTGTCATTTCGAAATATCGGCTCAATAAATGGCTGTCTGCTGCGGATAAACCGGCCTAAAGGCGCGTAAATCCGGGCATTTGTGGCGTGTGAGAAATTGTCTTGAACTAGACTGGAAACAGACGGAAATGCGCGAATTAACGCATGAAAACATCATTAAATTGAGGGAGACACATGACGACGCCCCCGCTGATCGCCGCCCTGACCGGGCGACGCGGGCCCACGCCCGTATGGTTCATGCGTCAGGCCGGGCGCTCCCTGCCGGAGTACCGCCAGCTGCGCGCCGACGTCGGCCTGCCCATGCTCGAGGCTTGCCTGCGCCCCGACGTGGCCGCCGAGGCGACGGTGCAGCCCGTGCGACGCCACGGCGTGGACGCGGGCATCTTCTTTTCGGACATCATGGTCCCCCTGCGCCTGGCCGGTGTGGGCGTCGAGATTGAGCCGGGTGTCGGCCCGGTCCTCGATCGCCCCTATCGCACGCGCGAGAGCATCGACGAGCTGGCGAGCCATCGCTATGGCGAGGGGGTCTGGACCGATTCCACCGGGCGCGCGCGGGACTGTGGCGAGGGCGCCCAGTGTGTGCGCGACGGCGTCGCCACGGCGGTTCGCGAGCTGGGGTCGACACCCCTCATTGGATTCGGCGGCGCCCCCTTCACCCTGGCCGCGTACATGGTCGAGGGGCGTCCCTCCCGCGATCACCTGGCGGCGCGCGCGCTCGCGGCGTCCGACCCGGGCGCATGGGACGCCCTGATGAGCTGGTGCGCGCGCGTGAGCGCCGACTTCATCACCTCTCAGGTCGAGGCGGGGGCCAGCGCCGCGCAGCTCTTCGACTCGTGGGTGGGCTCCCTCTCGCCTCGCACCTATCGCGAGTCCGTCGCGCCGTACTCGCGCATGGTCGCGCAGCGCGTCGCGGGTGCCGTCAGCCCGGTGACCGGCGAGCGCGCCCCGCTCATCCACTTCGGGACGGGCAGCGCTCCGATCCTGGCCGACATGGCCGAGGTCGGGGCCGACTGCGTGGGCGTCGACTGGAAGACGGACCTGTCGTGGGCCGTCGCCCAGGTGCCCGGGAAGGCCGTGCAGGGGAATCTTGACCCCGCGCTGTTGCAGGCTCCGTGGCACGTTATCGAACAGGCTGTTCGAGATATTCTCGACGCGGGGCGCGCTGCCCCCGGCCACGTCTTCAACCTCGGGCACGGCGTGCCGCCCACGACCGACCCCGACGTGCTGACGCGCATCGTCGAGCTGGTCCGCGAGCTGGGTGATGCTCGATGAGCGCGCCTGATGCCATCCCCACCCACCCCGGCGCGGTCGTCGTCGGCGGAGGCATCGCCGGCCTCGTCGCCGCCTGGGAGCTGGCCCGCGCGGGCACGCGTCCCCTCCTCATCGAGGCGCGCGGATACCTGGGCGGCCTGATCGCCCGAGGCACGGTCGGCGGAGCGAGCGTGGACCTGGGCGCGGAAACCTACGTCGTGCGCGGCACCGACACCTCGTCGATCGTGGAGGCCCTGGGGCTGACCTCGGTCGAGCCCGCCGGCTCGGGCGCCCGCCTGTACGCCCCCGCCCTGCGCGGCGGCTGGGAGCTGCGCCCCTTCCTGCGCGACTCGTTCCTCGGTATCCCGGCCCACCCGGACGCACCCGACTGCGCGAGCGTCCTCGGCGAGGCCGGGGTGCACCGGGCGCTGAAGGATCAGTCGATGGGTGGCGGCGTCGGCATGGACGAGGCCGGGGACACCCTGGCCGGTTTCGTGACCGCGCGCATGGGGCAGGCCGTGCTGGAGCGCTCGGTGCGTCCCATCATCGCGGGCATCTACACCGCCGACCCGACCATGCTGGCGACCGACACGGTCGCCCCCGGGCTGCGCGCCGAGACCGCCCGCCACGGATCCCTGGCCGCCGCGGTCGCGGCGCGCCTGGCCGCCGCCGGATCGCGCCGCACCCCCGAAGCCTGCGTCGAGGGCGGCATGTTCGTCCTCGTTGACGCGCTGAGGGCTGCCATCGAGGAGGCCGGGGGAACCGTCCTGACCCGCACCGGCGCGTTCGCGATGACGCGCGCGGCCCCGGGATGGACCCTCGAGTGCGGGCCGACCAAGCCCGGGCCGACCCCCGGAGCCGAACCCGTGCCGGCCGGCCCGGGCGTGAGCGTCACGACCCAGCGCCTCGTCCTCGCCTGCAGCGCCGGCGCCGCCCTGCGCCTGTTGACCCAGGCGCGCATCCCCGGCCTCGTGCCCGACGTGAGCGTTCCCGAGGGCGCGCCCATCGCGCGCCTCACCCTGGCCGTGCGCGCCCCCGAGCTGGACGACGCGCCCGTCTCCCAGGGCCTCCTGGTCGCGCCCGCGCCCGCCGACGAGCGACCCGTGGCCGCCAAGGCCCTGTCCCATCTGAATGTCAAGTGGCCGTGGCTCGCCGACCAACTCCCGCCCCACACCCACCTGTTGCGCCTGTCCTACGGGCGCCTCGGCGAGGCCGAACCCGCCGTCACCGTCGAAGGCGCCCTGCGCGACATCCGCACGCTCACCGGCGTGGACATCGCCCCCGAGGACGTCGCCGACCACCTGCTCGCCCGCTGGAACGGCACGCTCCCGCCCCTGCCCCCCGAGTATCGCGCCCGCGTGAGAGCGCTCGAGGAGCAGGTGCGGCCCCTGGGTGGCGTGGCGCTCACGGGCGCCTGGGTCGCCGGGACCGGCATCGCCTCCGTCGTCTCCCACGCACGCGCGGGCGCGAAAGGACTGCTATGACCACGCGGACATTCGTTCTGGGAACCAGGGGATCGCGCCTGGCGCTCGCCCAATCCACCACCGTCGCGCGGGCGATCGAGGAGGCCGGGGTTCGCCTCGGCGAGGACGTGCGCGTTCAGCTGGAGGTCGTGCGCACGCACGGCGACGTGTCCGCCGCGCCCCTGGCTGCGCTCGGAGGCGTCGGCGTGTTCGCGGCGCAGCTGCGGCTCGCCCTCCTACAGGGGGAGTGCGACCTGGCTGTCCACTCTTTCAAGGACCTGCCCACCGCCTCCACGCCGGGGCTGCGCATCGCTGCCGTCCCGCAGCGCGAAGACCCCCGCGACGCACTGTGCGCGGCCGACGGGGCGACCCTGGCATCCCTGCCGGAGGGCGCGCTCGTCGGAACGGGCTCGCCCAGGCGCGCCGCCCAGGTGCTCGCCGCGCGCCCCGACCTGCGCGTGTGCGACCTGCGCGGCAACGTCCCCACGAGGCTGTCGCGCGTGCGCGGCATCGACCTGGGCGCCGACGCGGGCACCGCGCCCTCCGCCCTCGGCACGGGCGAGCACCTCGACGCGGTCGTCCTCGCCCTCGCCGGGCTGCGCCGCATCGGCCTCGACGCCCACGCCACCGACGTGCTCGACCCCGCCATCATGATGCCCGCCCCCTCGCAGGGCGCCCTCGCCATCGAAACGCGCGACGAGCCGGACCCCCTCCTGCGCGCCCTCCTCGATGCGCTCAACGATCGGCCGACCGCGCTCGCGGCCGCCGCCGAGCGTGCCGTTTTGTCCACGCTGGGCGCGGGGTGCGCGGCGCCCGTGGGCGCGTTCGCCCGCGTGGACCAGGCCTCCTCGGCCCTCCTGCTCGACGCGCGCGTCATGAGCGTCGACGGGCGCGAGCGGGTCGAGGCGAGCGGCGAGCTCGCGCTCGCGGGCGCGGTAGGTTTGGACGAGGCCGCGCCGGGCGAAGCCACGCTGGACGAGGCGGCGCGCCTCGGAGCGGACGTGGCGCTCCAGCTGCTCGACGGCGGAGCCGCCGAGGTCACAGACCTGGGGGCGACGAAAGCGCCGAGGCAACCCTCGTGAACGAGCCCTCAGTGAGCGAACCTCTCGAGAGCGCCCCCCTCGTGAACGCCCCGCTGTGTGGCCGGCGGATCCTCCTGACCCGCGCCAAGCCCGACGACGCCATCGCGCGCGCCCTGCGCCTCGCCGGGGCGCGCGTGGATGCTCTCGCCCTCACCGTCTCGACGCCGCTGGAGTCCGCGCGCCTCGATGCGGCGCGCGACCGGCTCGCGGACGGGGAGTACGCGTGGGTCGTGTTCTCCTCGTGGAGGGCCGCGCGGGCCGTCGTTTCCAGCCTTCCACGTGCGCGCTCGCGCGGCACGCGCATCGCCGCGGTCGGCGAGGCCACCGCCCGGTGGATCAGTGACCACGCGGGCGTGAGCGTCGACCTGACCGGCGCCGGGTCCGCCGCCGCGCTGCTCCAGTGTTTCCCTGCCCCGTCCTCTCATAACGCGCGCCCAGTCCTCATCCCCCGGTCGGCGCTCGCCCCCGATACGCTGCCGGACGGGCTGCGGGCGCTGGGCTGGAGCGTCGAGGCCGTCGACGCCTACACCACCGCCCCCGCGGGCGTCGGCGATTGTGACGCCGATATCGCGGGGAATTTCCGCGCAGGGAGATACGA
>CATWCG010000025.1:0-12185 GCA_958349165.1 uncultured Actinomyces sp.
GGGTGATGGTGACTGGCGTGCGGGTTGATCGCGAGGAGGTGGAGGTGTCCGTGAGGGCGCGTCCGCACGTGTCGGCGCTGCCTCCGGTGCTCGTGGGCGTCGTGGTTCCCGAGCTTGAGAGGACGTCGAGCGCCCGGGTGCGGCCGCTGTGACGGACGGGCAAAAGGTGTCGTGCGCGACGGTCACATTGTGGGATGCCGACAGAGACATGGGTAAACGAAACGTAAACTTTAAGCCATGAGCAGCTTTGATACATCTCGTTTGTCCCCCGCGCTGGCCTCCGTTTTCGAATCCGTCCAGCGCCGCGACCCCGCCCAGGCCGAGTTCCACCAGGCCGTCTACGAGGTCCTCCTGACCATCGCCCCCCTCGCCGAGCGTCACCCCGAGTACGCCGACCTGGCGATCATCGACCGCATCGTCGAGCCCGAGCGCCAGCTCCAGTTCCGCGTCCCGTGGGCCGACGACAAGGGCAACATCCACGTGAACCGCGGCTTCCGCGTCCAGTTCAACTCCGCGCTCGGCCCCTACAAGGGTGGCCTGCGCTTCCATCCCTCCGTGAACCTGTCGATCATCAAGTTCCTCGGCTTCGAGCAGATCTTCAAGAACGCCCTCACCGGCCTGCCCATGGGTGGCGGCAAGGGTGGCGCGGACTTCGACCCCAAGGGCAAGTCCGACGCCGAGGTCATGCGTTTTTGCCAGTCCTTCATGACTGAGCTCTCCCGCCATATCGGCCCCGACACCGACGTTCCCGCCGGTGACATCGGCGTGGGCGGCCGCGAGATCGGCTACATGTTCGGCCAGTACAAGCGCCTCAAGAACCGTTTCGACGCGGGCGTCCTGACCGGCAAGGGCCTGACCTGGGGCGGTTCGTTCGCGCGTACCGAGGCCACCGGCTACGGCCTGGTCTACTTCGCCGCCGAGATGCTCGCCGCGAAGGGCACCAGCTTCGACGGCAAGCGCGTCGTGGTGTCCGGCTCCGGTAACGTCGCGATCTACGCGACCGAGAAGGCCCAGCAGCTGGGCGCGACCGTCGTCGCCGTCTCCGACTCCTCCGGCTACGTCGTGGACGAGGCCGGCATCGACGTCGCGCTGCTCAAGGATGTCAAGGAGGTGCGTCGTGGACGCGTCTCCGACTACGCGGCCGAGCGCCCCGGCGCCGTCTTCGTGGCCGATGGTTCCATCTGGGACGTCCCCTGTGATGTCGCGCTTCCCTGCGCCACTCAGAACGAGCTGCCGCTGTCCGGCGTCCAGAGCCTCATCAAGAACGGCGTCCAGCTGGTCGCCGAGGGCGCGAACATGCCCACCACCCCCGAGGCGATCGAGGCCCTGCAGGCCGCGGGCGTGGCTTACGCCCCCGGCAAGGCCTCCAACGCGGGCGGCGTGGCCACCTCCGGCCTGGAGATGCAGCAGAACTCCGGGCGCACCCAGTGGGCCTTCGAGGAGACCGACGCGAAGCTCCACCAGATCATGGTCGATATCCACGCAAACACCGTCGCCACCGCCGAGGAATACGGTGTCGCGGGCGACTACGTGGCCGGCGCGAACCTGGCGGGCTTCCGCAAGGTGGCCGACGCGATGGTCGCGATGGGTCTCATCTGATCCGTTCTTTTCTTCGGTGCCCCGGCGTCTTCCCAGGCGTCGGGGCGCCGTCGTATCTGCGCCCGGCGGGGGAGTAAGTCCCGCCATGGTCGCGGCGTCGCGTTCCTCGTTGGGCGCGCTATCCGCTACCCTGGGTGCGTGGCCATTGAATTTTCTGAAGAGATCCCGTCCCTGCGCACCACGATGGAGAACATCGTCGCGGTCGTGCAGCCGGACAAACTGCGTGAGCAGATCGCCGAGCTGAACGAGAAGGCGGCCGCCCCCGACCTGTGGGACGACCCGAGCGCCGCGCAGGCCGTCACGAGCGCGCTCAGCCACCGCCAGAGCGAGCTGGACCGCATCACGCAGATGAGTGAGCGCATCGACGACCTGGAGGCCATGGTGGAGATGGCCGCAGAGGACCCGGATGAGGGCGCCGACATCCTCGCCGAGGCCGAGGCCGACCTGGAGAAGCTCCGCAAGGATCTGGGCGACCTGGAGATCCGCACGCTGCTGGACGGCGAGTACGACGAGCGCAACGCCGTCATCACGATCCGAAGCGGCGCGGGCGGCGTGGACGCCGCCGACTTCGCCGAGATCCTCCTGCGCATGTACCTGCGCTGGGCGGAGCGTCACGGCTACCCGACGAAGGTCATGGACACCTCCTACGCGGAAGAAGCCGGCCTGAAGTCGGCGACCTTCGAGGTCCAGGCGCCCTACGCCTACGGCACGCTCTCCGTCGAGGCCGGCACCCACCGCCTCGTGCGCATCAGCCCCTTCGATAACCAGGGTCGCCGCCAGACGTCCTTCGCCGCGGTCGAGGTCATCCCCCTCATTGAGACGACGGACCACATCGAGATCCCCGAGTCCGAGCTCAAGGTCGACGTCTTCCGCTCCTCGGGTCCCGGCGGCCAGTCCGTGAACACGACCGACTCGGCCGTGCGCATGACCCACATCCCCACGGGCATCGTCGTGTCCATGCAGGATGAGAAGTCCCAGATCCAAAACCGCGCGGCCGCCCTGCGAGTCCTGCAGTCCCGACTCCTCGTGCTGCGCCACGAGGAAGAGCAGGCCAAGAAGAAGGAGCTCGCCGGCGACGTCAAGGCGTCGTGGGGCGACCAGATGCGCTCCTACGTGCTCCAGCCGTATCAGATGGTCAAGGACCTGCGCACCGAGTTCGAATCCGGCAACCCGCAGTCCGTGTTTGACGGCGACATTGACGGCTTCATCAACGCTGGCATTCGCTGGCGCAAGAACGAGCAGAAGGCCGCCCAAGACTGAGCGCGCGTCCACGCGCTGCACGGCCCCGGCCTCGTTGGATCGACAGCGAGGCCGGGGCCGCTCGCACCCCCGGGCGGACGCGGAAGTCAGGCTGAGTACCACACCACCACTTTTCCGCGTGTCGCAGCCGGGACGTGACCCGATCGTTACCTAATCTGGCAGGGACTATTGACCCCGATCGGATGGTCCCATGATTCGTTTTGATGATGTCACCATGGTGTACACGCCAGGTGCCCAGCCCGCGCTGGATCACGTCTCGCTGGAGGTGGAGCGCGAAGAGTTCGTGTTCCTCGTCGGCAAGTCGGGTTCCGGCAAGTCCACGTTCCTGCAGCTCGTCATGCGCGAAATGAAGGCGACGAGCGGCAAGGTGTGGGTGCTCGGCAAGGACGTGTCCAAGCTGTCCACGTGGGCGGTTCCCAAGCTGCGCCGCCAGATCGGCACGGTGTTCCAGGACTTCCGCCTGCTGCCCTCCAAGACGGTCTACGAGAACGTCGCCCTGGCCATGCAGGTCATCGGCAAGCCGCGCCACGCGATCGAGACGGCCGTCCCGGACGCCTTGGATCTGGTGGGCCTGTCCGGCAAGGAATCGCGCCTGCCGCACGAGCTGTCCGGCGGCGAGGAACAGCGCGTCGCGATCGCGCGCGCCATGGTCAACCGCCCCGAGCTGCTGCTCGCGGACGAGCCCACCGGCAACCTCGACCCCGAGACGTCGCTGGGCATCATGCGTCTGCTTGACCGAATCAACCGCTCGGGTACGACCGTCGTCATGGCCACCCACGACGCGGACATTGTGAACCAGATGCGTAAGCGAGTCATCGAGCTTGAGGCTGGCGACGTCATCCGAGACCAGAACCGCGGCGTCTACGGTGCCGGGAGGTAAGACCAGTGAAGCTTCGTTTTATTCTGTCCGAGGTCGGTAAGGGCCTGTCGCGTAACCGCGCGATGAGCGTCGCCGTCATCCTCGTGACCTTCGTGTCCCTGCTGTTCGTGGGCATCGCCGGCCTGACGCAGATGCAGGTGTCCAAGATGAAGTCGGAGTGGTACGACAAGATCGAGGTCACGATCTACATGTGTGCCATCAACGACGCCGCCCCGAACTGCAACGCGACCGAGGCGAGCGACGCGCAGATCGACGCGGTGCGCCAGAAGCTGGCGTCCGCCGAGATGACGCCCTACGTCGCCAACGTGTACGAGGAGACGAAGGAAGAGGCCTACGAGAACTTCCAGCGCCTCAACGGCAACAACGCGCTCACGCAGTGGACCACGCCGGACATGCTCCAGTTCGCGTTCCGCATCAAGCTGGTCAACCCCGAGCAGTACTCGGTGATCAAGGAGGAATTCTCCGGGACCGCCGGCGTGTCCGAGGTGCGCGATCAGCGTGAGGTCGTCGAGCCCCTGTTCCGCGTGCTGGGAGCCGCCCGCACGGCGGCCCTGGGCCTCGGCGCGATCATGGTCGTCGCGGCGATCCTGCTGATCTCGACGACGATCCGCCTGAGCGCGATGAGCCGTGAGCAAGAAACCCAGATCATGCGTTACGTGGGCGCGTCGAACCTGTTCATTCAGGCGCCCTTCATGATCGAGGGGGCGCTCGCCGCGCTGGTGGGCGCGGCCTTCGCGATCGGGAGCTTGTTCGCGGGCGTGCATTTCATCGTCCAGGGGTGGATGGCACCCTCCTTCCGCTGGACGAACTTTATTGGCATGGGCGAGGTGGCGATCATGACGCCGATCCTGGTCCTGGCGGCGGTGGCGCTGGCGGTGATCGCCTCGGCGTTCTCGCTCGCGAAGTACACGAAGGCGTGAGTCTCATGGCCCGTTCTCCTCGTCACTCCCGCACGGCCGCCCTGCGACTGGGCGCCCTGGCTCTTGCTCTCGCCTCGCTCACCGCGATGAGTCAGGCGCTGCCCGCTCGCGCGGATGATGATCGCGAGGCCGCGGCGAACGCCGCCGCTGAGGCCCAGGCCACGGTCAACGCCCTGCAGTCCCAGCTGGAGGGCATCGACGCGTCGCTGGCGCAGGTCTTCATCGACCTGCAGAACCTCAACGCCCAGATTCCGGGCGCGCAGGCCGCCTACGACGCGGCGGTGGCCGACTACGACAAGAAGTCCCGCGAACACACGACGATCCTGGGCGAGCTGAGCGCCGCGCAGGGCGAGCAGACCCGCATCGACGACTCGCTCAGCGCCGCCACCACCCAGGCCAGCGACGCGCAGGCGGCCATCGGGGAGCTGGTGCGCCGCAAGTACCGCGAAGGCAACGTGGATCCGGTCGCCGTGGCCCTGACGGCCGGCGGGACCGAGTCCATTACCGAACGCGCCGCGGCTGCCGACATGGCGCTGCGCACGGAGAACCAGACGATGACCTCGGCGCTGGACGTGTCCTCCTCCCAGCGCACCCAGTCCACGCGTCAGGGCGCGATCACGGAGCGCATCTCCGACCTCGAGGAGAAGGCCGCGCAGGCGGAGACCGAGGCGCAGTCCGCGAAGGACGACGCCGACTCCAAGCTCACCGAGCTCAACAAGCTGAAGGAGGACGCCTCGGCTAAGCAGGCCCAGTGGGATTCGCAGAAGGGCCAGGTGCAGGCCTCGCTCGACCAGGCGGAGGCCGACTATCAGGCTCGCAGCTCCGAGCTGGCTGCCATCGACGAGGCGAACCGCGCGTCGGGCGCCTCCTACGTGTCGGCCTCGGGCTTCCGTAACCCCCTCGACATCCCGATCGTGGTCACCAGCCCCTTCGGTATGCGCTACCACCCGGTCCTCGGCATCATGAAGGGCCATTCGGGCACCGACATGGCCGCCGACTGCGGCACGATCATCCACGCGGTGGCTTCGGGCTACGTCAACGCCGTGTCGGCGGACGTGTCGGCCGGCAACTACGTGGACATCAACCACGGCATCGTCGGCGGCAATTCCGTCATCACCGAGTACCTGCACATGCAGGCCCAGTACGTGTCCCCCGGACAGTACGTGAACGCGGGCGACGCGCTCGGCGAGGTCGGGTCGACCGGCTACGCGACCGGCTGCCACCTGCATTTCGGTGTTCTTCAGAACGGAAGCTACGTTGAACCGATGGATTATTTGTAATCCGCGTTAGGATGGACCCTCGTAGCGATTACGCTACGGGGGTCTTTCCGCATAGCGAGCGGATACACGAGTCTGGAGGGAGGCAGCATGCCCAAGGAATGGAAGAAGCCTAAGCCCACGGAGGGCCAGCGCGCCAAGGCCGCCTCCGACGCGAAGAAGACGATCGCCCGTAACAAGAAGGCGCGCCACGACTATACGATCGAGGACACGTGGGAGGCCGGCCTGGCCCTCATGGGCACCGAGGTGAAGGCGCTGCGCATGGGCCGTGCGTCCCTCGTGGACGCCTGGGTCGAGATCAACGGGGGTGAGGCGTGGCTGTACGGCGCTAACATCCCCCTGTACTCGCAGGGTTCGTGGACGAATCACGCGCCCACGCGCAAGCGCAAGCTGCTGTTGCACCGCGCGGAGATCAACCGTATGCAGGATCGGGTGGCCGCGAAGGGGTACACGATCGTCCCGCTGGAGCTGTATTTCATCGGCGGGCGCGTCAAGGTTGAGGTTGCGTTGGCTAAGGGTAAGCAGGAGTGGGATAAGCGTCAGGCGCTGCGCGAGAAGCAGGATCAGCGTGAGGCCGAGCGTGCGATGCGCCGCTATGTGAAGCAGGCCCGCAGGTAGAGGAAAGAAGGCGATCTCGTGCGGGGTTCCGTCAGGATTTTTCGTCGTGATCTTGCGCGGCTGGTGCGTGTTCCGGTCGCCTGGATTGTCATCGTTGGTATGGCGTTCGTGCCCGCGCTCTACGCGTGGTTCAACATCGTTGGATTCTGGGATCCGTACGCGCAGACCTCGCACATTCGCGTGGCCGTGGCCAACGAGGACGAGGGGGCGACTAAGGACAAGCTCGGCACCGTGAACGTCGGCGCGATGGTGGAGACGCAGCTGAAGCAGAATGATCAGCTGGGTTGGCACTTCGTGAGCGCCGACGAGGCCCGCGCCGAGGTCGAGCGCGGAGACTCCTACGCCGCGTTCGTCATTCCGGCCTCCTTCTCGCGTGACCTGACGGGCATCGTCGACGGCACCTACGTCCAGCCGAACATCCAGTACTACGTCAACGAGAAGAACAACGCGGTGGCCCCGAAGATCACGGGGGCGGGCGCGACGGCGCTGGACCGCCAGATCAACTCGACTTTCGTGTCCACGGTCGCGAAGGTGCTATCTGAGAAGGCGTCCGAGGCCGGGGTGAGTCTCGCGGACCAGGCTGACCAGGCCAGATCGGACCTGACGGCCTCGCTGGGGGAGGCCTCGTCGAAGCTGGCGAGCGCCTCGAGCAGCCTGGACGGCATGGGCGCGACGATCGACTCGGCGAAGGCGTCGGTGTCCTCGGCCCGCACGACCCTGACGGAGTTGGACTCGGCGGCTGCGGATCTGTCCTCGTCCCTTGACCAGGCCGATGAGCTGGTGACCGATGCGCGCTCCTCCCTGGCGGACTTCTCCGGCCAGATGGGCGGGGTCCTCGACGGGCTCTCCTCCAACACGTCGAGCGCGATGGCCGACCTGTCGGCCGACGCGGGGAGCATGGACGGCGTCGTGCAGGGGGCGTCGGGCAGGATCGACGGGCTCCTGTCGGAGGGCACGTCGATCAATGACTCGCTCGGGTCCGTCCTGTCGGAGCTGAACGCGGCCGGGGTGGGCAACCTTCCCGCCGCGGGCAGCGCCCTGAGCGACCTGAGCAGCCAGAACAGCGCGCTGTCTACTGCCCTGAGCGACCTGACGACCCTGAACTCTGACCTGTCCACCACGTCGACCTCGATCTCGACGGCGCTCTCGTCGGCTTCGAGCGCCGCCTCGTCCGTACAGACCTCCGTGTCGAACGCACGCGCGGGGGTTTCTGGCCAGGTCCCGACCCTGTCGAGCGCCCTGGACGATTTCTCGAGCGCCTCTTCTTCGATGCGCGGATCCCTGGATACCCTGCGCGGCCAGCGCGATCAGGTCTCGAGCCTGCTCGATCAGCTCGATTCTCTCCTGGACGACGCGAAGAAGTCGACGTCGACCAGCGCGACCAACGTCAGCGCCATCAAGTCGGACCTGGAGACGGTATCGACAGACATTTCGTCGGTGGCCTCCTCGAATACGCTGCGCGACCTGTCAGACACGCTGGGGACCAACGCGGCCTCGATCGCGTCCTTCATGGCGTCGCCGACCTCGATTGAGACCCAGGCGGTGTACCCGGTGGCCTCCTACGGGTCGGCGATGGCGCCCCTGTTCACGAATCTCGCGCTGTGGATCGGCGCGTTCTCGCTCGTCCTCCTTCTCAAGCTCGACGTGGACGAAGAGGGGATCGGCCCGACGTCGTCGGCGGCCAAGTACATGGGCCGGTGGATGTTGCTCGGCTTCTTCGGCGTCATCCAGGCGCTCGTCGTGTCGATCGGTGTCCTCATCATCGGCGTCCAGACGGTGTCGCGACCGGCCTTCGTGGGGACATCCATCGTCATTTCGCTGGTGTTCACCTCGATCGTGTACATGCTCTCGACGTGTTTCCAGCATATCGGCAAGGGCCTGTGCGTCATCATCATGGTCATGCAGATTCCCGGCTCTGCCGGTCTGTATCCGATCGAGATGCTGCCCTCCTTCTTCCGTTTCCTGCATCCACTGTTCCCCTTCACCTACGGGATTAACGCGATGCGCGAGACGGTCGCCGGTTTCTACGGGCACACCTTCCTGTCGTGCCTGGCTGTTCTCGGCTTGCAGGCGCTGGTCGCCTTCGCTATTGGCCTGGCGCTGCGCCCGTTCTTGGTGAACTTGAATGCGATGATCACCCGTGATCTGGCGTCTTCGGGGCTCTTCCAGGCCGAGGCGACGCGCGTGCCTTCCAGCCGCTACCGCCTGACGCAGATCGTGGCGGCGCTGGCGGACCACGACGGTTTCCAGCGTTCGGTGAGCTCGCGTGCCGCGCGCTTTGAGCGGCGCTATCCGTGGATTCGCCGAGCGGCGATCGTCATCGGTGTGATCGTGCCGGTGGTTCTGGCGGTCCTGTCGGTGACGAACGCGGCGGAGGTGCCGGTCGTGCTGGGCGCTTGGATCGTGTGGGTTCTCCTCGTCATCACCTTCCTGATCGGACTGCAGTACGTGCGCGAGGCCTTGGAGCGCCAGCAGCTCCTGGGCGCGATGGACGAGGGCGACGTCCGGTCCTTGCTCACCCGCCGCGTGCAGGGGGTACGCTCGCGGATCGCTCTCGGTGCGGCCGCGGTGAGCGCGTCGATTTCCTCGGCGCTGGAGGCCTCCCTCGCACACTACGACGCCGAGCACGGGAGTGACGTCAGTGAGGAAGCCGTGGACGAGGCCTCCCCGGGCTCTGCCGACACCGCGCGTTCCCCGCAAGGAAAGACGACCGACGGCCCCGCCCCCGGCCTCGTGGATGAGGAACGGACAGCGCACAGCGACGAGACTGACGGCCCCGCCCCCGGCCTCGTTGATACACCTGGCGGCGCCGAGGACGAGGAGGATGCGAAGTGAGAACCATGTGGGCCATCTACCGTGCCGACCTGCGTCGCGCGCGCCGCTCGCTCATCGCGAGCGTCGTGACTTTCGGGCTCGTCGTCATCCCCTCCCTGTTTACCTGGTTCAACGTCGCAGCCTCGTGGGATCCTTTTGGCAATACGCGGTCCCTGCGCATCGCGATCGCGAACACGGACGAGGGCTACAAGTCCGACCTCGTGCCGCTGCATCTCAACATCGGCGACCAGGTCGTCTCGGCTCTGCGTAAAAACGAGAGCTTCGACTGGGTGATCGCCACGGAGGATCAGGCCGTCGAGGGGACGCGTTCGGGCGAGTTCTACGCGGCCATCGTCATCCCCGCCGAGTTTTCGAAGGACATGCTGACTTTCTTCGACGGGGAGGCGACGAGCGCCCCGATGACCTACTACGTCAACGAGAAGAAGAACGGCATCAGCCCCAAGGTCGCCGATCAGGGGGCCGAGGCCGTGAGCGCCCAGGTGAATCAGATTTTCACTCAGACGCTGGGCGAGGTCGCGCTCGATACTGCCTCGTCCATCGGGGATGTCCTGTCGTCGCCGACCGCGGTGAGCACCGTGTCCGCGCTGGATACGCGCGTGCAGACGGTCGCGTCGCGTCTGCGCACGGCAGCCGATTCCGCGCAGTCGTACGCGTCCTTGGCCGGCTCGTCGCTGGCCATGATCGATTCGACGAGTGCGCTCGTGGCGGGTGTGGGCAGCGCGAAATCCTCGGCGACCAACGCGCAGGCGAGCGCGCGCAGCGGCGCCGGCGGGCTCGCGGCCTCCGCGACGGCAGCCGTGGCCTCCGTGTCGGACGCTATCGACTCCTCGAAGAGCTCGCTCGACTCGTTGTCGACGGCGGTCGAGAACGTGTACTCCTCGGGCCAGACGAGCGCCTCGGACGCGGCTACGTCCTTGCGCTCCCAGGCGGATGCCTTGGACACGCACGCCGCTTCCTACGAGTCGATCGAGTCGACGCTGGCTCAGCTGCCCGGTTCGCCCGTCTCCCAGGCCTCCCTTGACCGGCTTCAGGGAGCGGCCGACCGCCTGCACACCCTGGCGACGAACGTGCGCAGCGCTGCCAGCGACCTTGACGATAAGTCGGCGAACGCGGCCTCCAACCATGACTCCGTGAACAGCCTGATCGCGGATGCCCGCTCAGCCGTCAACGGCTTGTCGAGCGACTACGACACCAACCTGAAGCCGCAGCTCGACTCCCTGGCGGCGACCCTGTCCTCGGCGCAGACGTCCCTGTCGTCGGTACGTTCCTCGCTTGAGACGGCGACGTCCACCGCGTCGGATGGGGCCGGGAGCGCGCGAGAGAGCCTGAGTGGCTTGCGTGACAGCTTGAATTCGGCGGCCTCGAACCTGCGTGATGCCGCGGGGAAGATGGACTCCCTGCACTCGTCGCTGAGCGAGGCGCTGGAGGGTGGGGACCTGTCGACTCTTCGCACGGTCATCGGGAATAATCCCGAGGCGCTGGCGGCCGCTCTCGCGGCGCCCGTGGGCGTGGAGAAGACTCCGGTGTATCCTGTCGCGAACTTCGGCTCCCAGATGGCGCCCCTGTACACGATCCTGGCCCTGTGGGTCGGCTCCATCCTCATGGTCGTGTCCATGCGCTCGGACGTGACGGATTCCAACGTCGCGGAGGGGCTGGCCGAGGATGACCCGTTGCGCGCCGCGCTCACGGCGAAGCCGCTCCGATTGGCGACGGGGTTCTTGGGGCGCTACCTGATTTTCGGGACGATCGCGCTGGCTCAGGCGACCCTGGTGGGGCTGGGCGACCTGTTCTTCCTGAAGGTCCAGCACGCTCACCCGGTGCAGTTCATGGCCACCCTGTGGCTGACGGCCGTCGTGTTCTCGTTCCTGCTGTACACGTTCATCGCGACGTTCGGGAACGCGGGCAAGGCCCTGGGCGTCCTGTTCCTCGTCCTGCAGATTTCGGGTGCCGGTGGCTCGTTCCCGCTGGCGATCCTGCCGTCTTTCTTTTCGTCGGTTTCGCCGTTCTTGCCGGCCACGCACGCCATTGTGGCGCTGCGCGCGTCGATCGCCGGCTATTCGGGCCACGAGTACGGGGACGCCATGTGGTTCCTGGCTTCCTTCATCCTGTTCGCCGGGTTCCTGGGGTTGGCGCTGCGTCCGCTGCTGGTGCGAGGCAATCGGCGCATGGTGGAGAAGCTGGAGGCGACGAAGCTGCTGTGAGGCTTGCGCTGTCGGGTGCCTCTGGGGCTCTGGTGGGCTCCGTCGGGGACGAGGCAGTGGCCGGTTGTCGGGGTTTCGCGTGGTCGCCCGGGTGGCTCCTGTTGTCCCTTGACGTTTGGGGTGCGTGGGCGTATGCTGGTGTGTCCGACGGTCTGGCGTGATGCTGGGCGTCGGGGAGTTGAAAACTCAAGAGGGGATGATCGGTTTCGACAGTGGTCGTCGATCGAAGTGAAGCGAGCCGAGAATGTACGCTCAACTCGTTAACGATGCGTGCAAACCAATAGGTGCCGAACAGAATCGCACCGACTACGTTCTCGCTGCCTGATATCGCAGCCTGAACCTTTAGTCCGTCAGCCCGGGAGTTGCTTCCGGCCCGGTGTCTGGCGTCGTCTAGGGAGCCACTGGGTGTCGCCCATGTTAGTGGGGCGGCTCCGACACTTAACTAACTGAGCCTATCCAGCGGTGAGTCTGCGCAATGCTGGGGGCTGAGAAATAAAACCGTAGACTGCGCTCGGAGAAGAATTCGGGGCCGACTGCTGGACGGGGGTTCGATTCCCCCCATCTCCACACATCCCATCCCCGGGCTTCCGCTGGA
>CATWCG010000026.1:0-11984 GCA_958349165.1 uncultured Actinomyces sp.
CCCGCGAGGGCGGTGAAACCGCGGAGACGTGGGCCGCGTCCGACGCCATTCAGGGCTCATCCCCGCGGTGGCGGGGAAAACCGCCGGGCTCCTCGGCTCCGACGCGGGCACTTCCGGCTCATCCCCGCGTGGGCGGGGAAAACACATTAACGGGGCCACGGCCTCGTTCTTCGGGGGGCTCATCCCCGCGTGGGCGGGGAAAACTGCGTCAGCACGCCCTTGACATTCAGGCTGAACGGCTCATCCCCGCGTGGGCGGGGAAAACCGTGCGTGAGGCGACGCCGAACGCTCCCGCACGGGCTCATCCCCGCGTGGGCGGGGAAAACTGCTTGCACAGCCGATTGAAATCCCGGCGGGTGGGCTCATCCCCGCGTGGGCGGGGAAAACTGCGACGTCGTCAGCCGGTACCGAATCTCGGTGGGCTCATCCCCGCGTGGGCGGGGAAAACCCCCGGCACGCTCCTGTACTGGGGTAATCCCGCGGCTCATCCCCGCGTGGGCGGGGAAAACTTGTGACGCTCCCACGCCTGACGCACGAGCAGGGGCTCATCCCCGCGTGGGCGGGGAAAACCGCGCAAGTCGCGCACCGCCTTCCCCGTGGTGGGGCTCATCCCCGCGTGGGCGGGGAAAACCTGCGTCACACCGTTCATCAACTTCCCGGTTAGGGCTCATCCCCGCGTGGGCGGGGAAAACTTGTGCCGTCCTGGTTCTTGGCGTACCCGAGGGGGCTCATCCCCGCGTGGGCGGGGAAAACGCAGGTGCCCGTCTCGACGGGTTCGGCTTGGCGGGCTCATCCCCGCGTGGGCGGGGAAAACCCCTTGGGGCGAGTGGGCCTATGCCCTCATTCAGGCTCATCCCCGCGTGGGCGGGGAAAACGCCGTCATGACTGTTCGACTCGTTCCACGCGCGGGCTCATCCCCGCGTGGGCGGGGAAAACGACGCGATCGACCCCGACCGCGCTGCGAAGTACGGCTCATCCCCGCGTGGGCGGGGAAAACCCCTGGCGAATCAACTCATTGAGGTACGCGGAGGGCTCATCCCCGCGTGGGCGGGGAAAACTGATCAATGATTTCGCCCAGCGAATCCTTTAGCGGCTCATCCCCGCGTGGGCGGGGAAAACCCCCCGGCGAACTGTCAAACTTCCACAGCACCAGGCTCATCCCCGCGTGGGCGGGGAAAACCCTTTCTGACCTGCGCTTTTATCGAGCGGATCGGTCAGATCTTGGAAACCCTTGCGCTTGCCGTCTCCTCTGGAAGTTACTCATTGTGCGACGTTTACGCAACTGACGCGCCGCAGGATCAGGCTCGGAATACTGACCTCGCCCTTCCGAGTAGTAGGGGCGCATCATGAGGGTCAGTCCGTCAAAGTCGACAGGCTTCCACGGATCACCCCAGGTCAGGAAGGCCAGGCCCTGCTCGTTGCGCGCCCGATAGACCATGACAGCACGCCCCGTCTTCATGTTCTCCGTGACGATCTCCCACAGACGCTCGCGCACACGAGCACTCAGAGTCCCGACGAAAACGCCGGGAGAAATCTCCATAAGCCACCGCGTCACGTGACCCCGCAACCCCTCAGGAACCGCAGAAAAGACGAGAACGATCACGAGAATTCGCCCTCTTCGTAGGAGACACCCGCCGCGACCGCTCCCTCGCGGTCATCCCACAGACGTAGGTCGTCCACGATGAGGTCCTCGTCGTCCTCGACATCCAAGGCACCAGACACCGACAAAAGCCCCTTAATGTCGGCGACACACCGCTCCAGGAGCCGAAACTCCCGAACTGCGTCACGCACAGCCTTACGAGCGGCACTACCCACGGCCTCGTCCGAGGGCGAAGCCGCAACATCAAAAGCGATCGGAATAGTGAGATCGGCCTTGTACAGGTCAGCAATGTCATACACGAACGAACGGTAGGTTCCGTTGTGAACGAAGCCCAGCCCCGGGCTACAGCCAAGCGCGACAATCACAGCGTGAACGACCCCGTATATTGCAGAGTTTGCCGCCGACAACGCCTGATTAACGACCGAACCGTCCTCAAAATTGTCCGGATCATACTCGCGCCTATCCCAGGGCACACCCGTGCGCTGGGAGTGCTCACGGTACAGGCGGCGCACGCGAGCTCCCTCGCGTCCGCGCAACTGCTGAAGACTCAGCTTCGACACGTCCTCGCCCGCAAAACGCATCAAATACATGTTGCGAGCGACGGTCAGCCGCATCGACGGATCGCTGACCGCCCGAGCCTGTGCCTCCAGCAACCGCGAGGATCGCGATGGCGGGGTGCCGTGCGCGTAGTACCGCACCCCGTTCTCGCCCACCCACACGATGGTCGAACCACTCTCGGAAAGCACCGAGACCGCCGAGTGCGTGATCCGCACCCCGGGTCCCAGCAGCAGCACCGACAGCGCCGCCGCTGGGACGTGGGCGATCCCATGCCCGTCGGCCACGGTGATCGCGTTCGAGTCACGATTGATCGTGCACCGCTCGACGTAGAGGAACGTCAACCGGTCTCGAACGCGCACCAAGTCCTTCGGGTCAGGGGGCCTCGCCCCGGGGATCGGTCTCATGACCGGGCGAGTGTCAGCAGTCCGCAGCCGTACGCTTTACCCCGGCCCACCCCATGAACGAGGCCGTGGCGAAGAGCGTCCGGATCCCTCACCTCGAGCACTCCCTCGAAAGTCGCGACAGCGAGCGTCACTCGCGCGCCCTGCCGCTTGAACTCGGCAATGCTACGTTCAACCCCATTAATCAAGAGGTTCGCCCCGTCGACGCGGCGACCATCCCGATCCTCCAGGACGGGCAGATCCCCACCGTACTCGGCAGAAGTCAACACACGGAATCCGAGCCGCTCAGAGCGATCCAAGACCCACTGCGTCTGCTGATCCTGCGTGACATGCGCGAGGACCTTCTTCTGACCCCGCGCGTTGGTCTGACCTGCCTCTCGGAAAGTCGGGTTGACACAGAGGCGGAAACCCCACCTCTGCCCGGCCTCAAGCCGATCGAGGAAATCACCCATATCGCGAACGAGCACTCCACCATCGGTTGCGTACCCAGCTTCCTCGACGATGTGCGAGGGATCCGGGGGAACCGGGCTCGAGATGAAGAGCGCACACGAGGGGCTCCCCTGCCGAGAAGGACCACTTCTCGCGAATGGAGGACGATCCAGGCGCCACAGCACGCGAGGCATTCCAGCACCCTCCAAGGCACCCGGCGGGAAACAATTCATGACGGCCGCATGCAGAACCTGACGGCTCCGCATGAGCTGCCGAGCACCCCTGCGGTGCGGGTTGAGGTAGATGCGTGTCAAATACATCAGAGCACCTCCATCGGGTCATGGACGAGGCCCGGGCCGGCGTTCGGCCGCGCCTCCACATACTGCGGATTCTCCAGATCGACGCGCGCCTCCTCGACGGTTCTGAGAGTGTAGATACGGTGTTCGGAGTCAAAGCTGATCGGCACATCCTGGATCGTGTGCTCGAACGAGGTGCCCTCGCCGGAAGGGATAATGCCCTGATCAGCAACAACGCGGACGGACACGTACTGTTCGTAGCGCTGCTTCTTTTGGTAATACGCGGATGCCATCCACGGTGTTTCCCGAAGAGCGTCCCACGCGCTCCCTTGACGCACAGTGAGTCGCAAGGGCATGGTTGGCGGACACGAGCGACGACCAAGGTACAAAGGGAACACCGGCCGAAGAATCGCCTGCGACAACCCCTCGATCACGTCATCCGGTCCTTCAATGAAGGCCCCGAAAGCCGCATCCGCCCAATAGAAACGGGCAGATAGAGGCATCGACGTATCACCCCGATGCGCCGTATGAAAGTCGCGAAGCAACTGCCCCGGCTGGTCCACCCGCACGGCGAAACGAAGCTCGGCCAGGTCCTCGATCGGATCGCTGCGCCTGCGTCCCTGCGCCGCCGCGAGCAGACCGACCAGTGCACTTTTCGTGGGAAAAGCCTCCGTCGACCTGCGCGTGAATCGACTGGATGAGCCCCACGACTGCATGGGGCCGGCCAGTCGCAAGACGAGTACCGAACTCATCGCTCGCCTCGCACAGCGTCCACCGTCGCGCTGCCCAGATCGACCAGGCGAACCTGGGCACCCAGTGCGGAGAAGGCCTCGCCCCGAGGCGTGGTCCACGTGGCGAGAGAGCCGACAGGCTCGAGGCCGGTGAGGTCACGAAGCTTGGACTCGAACTCAACGAAACGCTTGACGGCAGGCTCGGCGAAACCGTGCTCCCCCGCGACGATCGGGTCTTCGAAGGCACCCGCCATGTTGATCGGCTGATCGTTGCGCACCTGAACCAGGACAGCGTCCGGCAGGGTACGGTTCGCGAACGTCGTGATCTTACCGGTCGGCATCGAGCGAACGAAGCTATCCACAAAGAGTTCAATGGCACGATCCACCACCGCATCGTCTCCCAGGTTTTCGCGGAGCATGTCGACGTTGATCGTCGCGTAACGGTACACCGTAGCGGATGCGAACTCGATCGTACCGATCATTCCAGCCCCCTCATCAGCCTCGTCGTTGCGCTTCTTCTCGTCGTCGACAGCCGTGTAGTAGTCGTACTCATGCTCGACCGCACCAACACCAATAGCGTGGGCGACCTGGCACGCAGCGTCAATCTTCAGATTGACATTGCTAGCAACCATACGACCGAAAAGCGCAACTGCAACGGACTGATCTTCCTTGGTCGACACCTTATCGAACTTTCTGTTCTTGAAAGCCTTCTCAATATCGGACTCGGCAGAATCCTCAATAATCGCATCCACGTAAGAATCCAACTCGGCGTTCGATACGAACCAGAGCGCATCAACTTCTTCAAATGCGCATTCCGGGTTCTTCTTTACTTCCTTAAGAAACTTATCGCGCTTCTTCTTCGTGTCTTTGTGTCCGAGATAAGTCCACGCAACAATGGTCGAGACCATCTTTGATAGAGCATCTTCATTGGTATCAGGCTTACGCTTCAGAATCTTGGTCTTGAGTACAGAGGGAATTCTTTTCGAACGAATTCCCTTAAATGATTCCTCAAGTGACTTCTCAAAATCATCCCGTGCTGCCCGCTTAATTGCCTGAGATGAGATCCGCATGCGGCTTACACCTCCGAAGACACCTGTCTTCGGAGCACCCGTATCATCACGGTTCGGGTTCGAAGGAGGAAGGGTCTGCAGGACGTGGATATCAACGAAGACGGACATTGTCTTTCCTTTCACAAATGAAGTTTGTTTGATTGCGTTGCCTCGACGTCACTCGTCAGAAGCAGAGTCGGAATGGATAGTTTCAGCGGGACGAGCAAACTGACGCCCCCAGTTGCGCATGACGGACGTGCGACGACACGGGTCCTGCCACGTGAAGAGGTCAGCTGCAAGCCCTGCGTAGTTACAGGGAATCTCGGCCGCCTCGAGCTGAGAGACAAGCGAACGCAGATGTACGAGAAGCCCCTCGAACGTGGGGGCCTGAACGGCCGCGGAAAAACGCCGATAGATCGGTGCTTCCTCGGCCCGTTTGTCGCCGCTTTGGACCTCGGCCACGATTCGGATCGCAGACGCGAAGCTGCGCGGACGGTCCGACGTATCGTGCATGGGCCTCGTATTCGAGCCCTGATGGAGGGCCCAGAGAGTGAGAGCACCATGGACCGCTTTCTCGCCTCTGGTCGGCTCGTCGCCCAGATAGCCGGGGCGGCCATCCAGCGTGAGGTCCCACAGCTCGGGCACCGTTCCGGCTTCTCGCGAAAGCGCTCCCCTCAGCTGCGCGCGAAGAGCACGTGCCGACGGAGTCTCCTTCCAGAGTCTGTTCACGATCAACCCACCGACGCGGCCATATACCGCGCCGTGCGTCGACAACCCTTTCGCACCGCCATCCGGAGGGGTCTCCGGAGCAGCATCATTGCTGGTCATTTCGTTCCTTCCTGATTGGTGTTGCGCACCGGGAGACGCTTGTTGAGCGCCGCCCGGAAGTAGTTTTCGGCGATACCGATGCTCATGTATCCCCTGCCGGTATCCCGGCCGATGATCGCCGACGACGACGCGCCCTTCACGAGTTTCGCCTGGATATCCACTGCGTGCTGCTGCAGCGTACACTCCCACCGACGCCCGACATCCCGAGTGTCTTCGCGCCCATCAACCTGGGCCAGCCAGGCCCTGAAATCGGTGTCGACTGAGGAAAAGAAGAGTTCCTTGGCGCGATCTCGGGCCCCAACACCGGCACCATCCTCACTCTCGCCGGCAGCGCGCGCGAGGTTCGCAGCAAGAGTTCCCAAGTCTCTGGCAATCTCCTCGGTCAGGCGGACTTGCCGGTCGATTTCGGCTGACAGATCCTCGTGTTCAACTCGCATGACAGCGACCGACAACATCAGCTCATCCGAATAGATGTCTTCAAACGTCGATTCCTGCGGCCCGTAGGTGACACCAACAGCCTGAATCCGCATCACCTTGGGATAAGTGGTCTCGATCGAGGCATTGTCGAGCTGGTAATGGAAGGACAGCGTCGCCGAGGGGAGGAACTCCCGCTTGGGCTGCTTGTCCACACCCTGCACGGTCATCACGGTGGGCAGGGTGCCGGGAAGGTTACGCCAGAGCACGCGGCCAGCCTCAAATTTACGAGGCATGTAGACGTCAGTCTTAAACTTCTCGGATTGCGGAGTTGAGTAAATCCACAGGCTCTGCGGTTCATAGAGCCGCATCTCCTGCGGGGCAAGCTTGTCTCCCTGTGCCAAGATGACGCCCGTCACGCCCGACGAGTCGCCAACCAACCTGATGCGGCGGGAATGCCAGGTGAGAAGACGCGGGATGCTCAGCTCCCTGGGAGTACCTGCGGGGTCGAGGAGGGAGTAATCACCACGAAGCGAGGTTTCCGGTTCTGAGTCCTCCCAGCTGCACGCTCCCCATTCGGTCAAGCTGTCAACGCCACGCAACTCAGCCGTGGACGCAGGAATCAGGTTCAGAACCAGCGTCTCGTCGAGGTCCTGACCTTTCAGCCACACGAGTCCGAGGTGTCCGCACCACGCCGGGCCGATCGGATAGCCTCTTCCTCCCTTGACCCGAGAATCGCCAATTGCTCCTGAACGGATGCCAGAGGGGTCATATGCCTGTGCGTGAACGAGCCAGCGTGCAGCGTCTGCTGGAGAAAGTCGAGCTACGCCAGGACCTTGTCGTGTCGAGAATAATCGTCTGTCTTCTTTCGGAACGCACGCAACAATCGAATCGAGAGGTTTTACCTCGTCTTTCTCGGTTCGCAGGTCTGCAACCTGCATAAAGGGATACCGGCCCCCGAACAGGTAGAAACGATCCCTCCACCGTTCGAGGTACTCGATCATCTGTTCCGTGGGAGCGCCTTCGTCCCACTGCCTGGCCCAGTCGTGTGCATCGCGCGGTGGCGCCACACGATACGCGATAGCCAAAACGAGTCGCTGGATCGCGATGCTCTGCGTCGGTAGCTCGCACGCGAGATCGGCAATCTCTGTCGTGCGCCGAAGAAGCTCCAGCAGCCCGACGTCGGCGATGGTCCCGTCGAGGAGCCGGACGGGTATCCACGGCTCGTCGAGCAGGTTGTACTCAGGGTTCTTCATTGACCCTGCACCTCCATTCCTTTTTCTGTGGAGTATGTGAATGTGTGTCCGCACAGGTCGCGCGTGAGGCGCTCCCCGCCGGGGGTTTTGTACATCGCGAGGATCAGTTCTCCCGCCAGGAACGGGTGCTCGCGACACGCCCATTCCGCCGTAATGGGATCATCCCAGATGGCACCTGCAACTGCGTCCACCGCCTGGTCGACGCTCTGCCCGCGAGTGCGCAACGTCCACGGCGGCAGGGAGATACTCCACGAGCAGATGTCGGCGATGTGCCCTCGAGCGTTGTATTCGCCGACCTTGAGTTCTTCATCGTCGGCGGCCCCTCCGGTGAGGGGTGGCGGTACCGGGACGTTGCCCAGCTCGGGATCAATCGCGACGACGAGGACGGGTATCTGGTCTTCGCCGTCTCGCACCGCGGCGCGAGCTGCGGCAACTCCCGGCCCCTTGGTCTCCTCCCCCGTGGCGGCGTTTCCTTGGAGCTTCTCTTCGAGCTCGGGGGCCTGCCATCGTGGAAGATTCGCGCCGTCGAGGCACCACGTGCTCGCCCGCATCCGTGATTGCGCGGTGCTGCGTTCTCGTTCGTCGAGCGCGGTGTCGAAAGCATCGGCCCATTGAGCGGGACCGACGGCTTCTACGTCGGAGTACGCCAGCGCGGTGAGCTGCGCGTAGTCGACGGGTTCACGGACCGTAATCTCGCCGCGATCCGAGAGGATTCCGAGGGTGCGCAGAACCGCGTGTCGCGGGTAGACGTGGTCTGTCCCTGTCGAGTAGGCCCACGGCACAGCAAAGAGGTCCTCCACCAGCACCAGGCATCGGGCTTCGCGCAGCCCCGCAGGACGATCCGCCCGCTCATGTCGATGCAGTCGCCCGATGCGTTGCAGAATCAGGTCCATGGGCGCGGGGTCCGTGAGCATGAGGTCGAAATCGACGTCGAGGCTCTGCTCGATGACCTGTGTTGCGACGACGACGTGACGCTGGGGACGCCGTCGGGTGTTCTTGCCGAAGAGCTCCAGCAACCGGCGGTCACGCGCCGCACGCTCAGCTGCCAGGAAGCGCGAGTGCAGCAGGGTCGTCTGCTCGCGTCCAAAGACAGCCTTCACCGCGTCATAGGTCTCCTGAGCCTCGCGGACCGTATTGCGGATAACGACGGCACATCCGCCATCAGCTAGCTCGCGGTCCAGCAGTTCCGCGATCTCCCGGGGGGATCCCACCGATGTCGGCACGATCCGCTTGGCTGCCTCAGCCTCGCCGTCAATCTCGTGGACGCGCACTCCGACGGAGGACACCGTCGAGATGACCGGATATCCGATCATGCCCTCGACCAACTGAGCGCCTTCGCCCGACGATCCACGGCCTCGTCGATAGGCATCCAGAAGCGCGCGGCGACGCGCGGGCGGCAGGGTCGCAGACAGCAGGACGACGGGGATCCCGTACATGCCGAGCCACGTGAGGGCGGCCTCCAGGTAGGTCTCCATGTACTCGTCTGCGGCGTGCACCTCATCGATGACGACGACCTTGCCCATAAGCCCGAGATGGCGCACCAGCACGTGACGCGACTTGAGAGCCGCGAGTAGTACCTGGTCGATCGTGCCGACCACGACGGGCGACAGGGTCGCGCGCCAGCGCTGCCCCATCCACCGGCTCGCGTGAAGGCCCAGGTCCTCCTCGTCGTCGTGCACTTCGAGGGGGCTCTGGCCACTCTCGAGCAGACGCATGAAAGACTCGTTCAAGCTATTCTTCCCATGCGCCAGCTGGATGCCCAGCCGCTGCGGCTCATCGCCCAGGATGCTCGTGAGCCAGCTCGTCACGCGCTCAAACATGGCGTTGGTCGTGGCCTGTGTGGGCAGCGCGACAAACACTCCCTGCAGGCCGCGAGCACGCATCAGAACCTCAGCGGCTGCAAAAGCCAGCTCGGTCTTCCCGGACCCTGGCGGCGCCTCGACGATCATGAGATCCGGGTCTTCGGTAGAGGCGATTTCTACAGCCTCGCGCTGGGCACAGGTCGGCCGGTACGAGGTCGGCCACCCGAAGCGACGCCGATAGAAGTCTGCGATTGGTTCCCCGAGAGTGGCGGGTAGACGCATGGGGGCAGGAAACGCTGCTCGCTTCCATCCGCGCGCTGCCCGTTTGCGCTGTTGCCCGGCATCCAGCTCCGGGTAGAACCGAATCGCGCATTCCTTATCTTCCTTGTCGGGGCGGGGGCGCAGCGGAAAGTAGTCCTCATTTGAGGCGAGCCAGTCCGCGATGACGAGCGCCGAGGCATAGGCGGAGGCGACGGCAATGGGGAGCTCAGGCAGCGCGGTTCCTGGCGCTTCGAGCGGAAAGCCGCTGCGCTTCGCCATCCACCGCAGAATCTCCACGCGAGCTTGCCCCCATCGAGGGTCGTCCTGCTCCGACCCCTCTTGTGTCCTGTATTGCTGGCGCGCGACGTTGACCGCACCCGCATCCGGGTAACGCCCGTGGTGAATTCCTACGAGGACCGCCCAATGAACGGCGCGCGCAGCGTCGCCTCCGCCGCGAACAATTGCCTCCTGAAACGCGAACTGACTGACGAGGCCGTGGGGCAAAAATCTGCGTTCCGGATAGTCTGTCTTTCGCATAATGCCGAGCCCCTGGGCGCGGATGAAAGGCGCGAGCTCCGCTGACTGACACGCAAATTGGGGGCTCACCTTACCGACGTCATGGATCCCCGCCAGGAACACGAACGCCGCCCGCGCCTTCGCCTGGTCCCCTTGCCACACGGAGGCCATGAGACGACGATGATGCTCACTCACATAGTCATCAAAAAGATGCCCTGCAACATCTGCTGCATCCATCAGGTGCTGTACGACGGAGAGCCAACTGTCAGCGTTACCACTCTTCGCCCAAAAGCAACGGGCAAGGTCGGACAGATCCGAAGCCGTGAGGGCAGGCTGCGCGGCAGGAAAAACCGGCGGTGCCGCAACCGGACGAGGGGCGGTCGCCTCACTACCTTGTTTCTTCCGGGCCATCATCTCTACCTCGAGCCGATTTCGCTTCCTACGCAACCAAAACACGCTACGATGAGTGAGTCTGGTTACTCTGAAATTGTTGAGCCCAGCAGCCCCGACGGGGCAGCCATCACCCCGAGGGGTTGATAGGTACACGATAACATCAGAATTTCACTTATGCAACGCATGTTCAGCATAACGTCTTCACTGTGCGAAGGAAAGAGCCCAAACACAAAAAATCCCCGCTTTCGCGGGGAAAACGCCCTCCTGATGCATCGCATAGGTTCATCCCCATACAGGGAACACGGCAGCCACAGCCACCACACACACTCGCAGGACCTCACAAACGTATCACCCACCCAACCCCCGCGCGCCTTGACGGCACAATCGGCATGATCCTGAAAGAATGGGGGTATGTCGAACGAGTCGCGTGAAAACCTGCAGGGTACGGATGGCCAGGACGTGGCCGACCTGACGGCCGCCGCTGGGCAGGCCATCCCGGAGCCGGCCGCCGCCGCGGTCGACGCTGCCGTCGAGGGGGCCACGGCCTCGTCAACGAACGACACCCCGGCGCAACAGCAGCAACAGCAACGGCAGCCGCAACAGCAGGCGCCCCAGCCCACGCAGGGCGAGGTCGTCATCGCGCCGCTGCCCGCGCACCTGCCCACCACCGAGCCGCGCCCCTGGTACCGGTCGCGCCGCTCCTTCGCGGCGAAGGGCCACGGCGGCAAGGTCCTGGTCGCCGGCCTGGGCCTGACCTACACGGACAGCGCCACGGGCGCGGTCCTCCTGGCCGACGTCGACATGGGCTTCCGCGCGCGCACGCTCAGCGCGATCCTGGACGCGACGGGCCGACGCGCCCGCGCCCTCTTCCTCATCCTCGCGGGCCTCGAAGAGCCCCACGCCGGCCGCATCGTCGCCGCGCCCTCACGCTCGTGGGCGGCGCGCCTCGCCGGCCGCATCGGCTCGGTCGCCCTGATCCGCACGGATACACCCCTCGATAACGCGCTGACGATCCGCCAGAACATCCTCGCTCCCCTGTCGGCCACGGGCTCCGTCGCCGACTGGGATAACCTCGTGGGCGCCCTCCAGGTGACGGGCCTCGCCCAGCGCGTGGACCTGCACCCCGGTGAGCTGACGGCATGGGAACGCTTCAAGGCCCTCATCGCCCGCGCCATCGTCTCCGGCGCTGAAGTCTTCCTCATCGAAGACCCCGTCGCGCTGCCCGCCGACGCGCGCGCCGAGCTCGAACCCCTCCTGCGTTCCCTGGCCAACGCGGGCTGCGCGGTCGTCATCTCGACCCCCTCCGTCGAGCTCGCCGCCTCCACGGACCGTGCGATTCTCCTCACGAACGGCCGCGTCGCCCTCGACGCGCCCGGCCCCTCGCAGGCGATCATCGCCGCCTCCCTGGAGGCCAACCCCGAGGACCCCAAGGCCCTCCTCGGCCCGATCC
>CATWCG010000027.1:0-11944 GCA_958349165.1 uncultured Actinomyces sp.
GTGCTGCTCTGCTCAATGTGCCCGGCGTCGTCATCACGATCGTGCCCTGGCAGCTCGGCGAGGACGACGTCGTCGAAGGACGTCAGCGCGTTAACGACCCGTTCCTGCGCGTCGGGTCCGCGGCCGCCTCGCCGGAGTCTGCCTCCCGCCCACAAGCGCCCGCCAAGTCGCCGGGCGAGACCACCGATGAGGAAGCCTCATGAGTCCGCGCCCGTCCCGCCGTCGCCCCTCTCCTCGTCGGCGTCCCGACTCCGGGCGCTCGCGCGAGGGGATCGGCGAGATCCTCGAGCTGAGCGTCGGGGAGCCCGCCCACGGAGGAGCGTGCGTGGCCCGCGACGACAGTGGCCGCGTCGTCTTCGTGCGTCACACCGCCCCCGGGGAGGTCGTCCGCGCGCGGGTGAGCGCCGTCCAGAAGAAGCTCGCGTGGGCGGACGCCGTTGAAGCCCTGTCCGCGTCCGAGAATCGCGTCGAGTCCGTCTGGCCCCAGGCGGGTCCCGGCGGTGTCGGCGGCGGCGAGCTCGCGCACCTGACCCCGGCCGCCCAACGCGACTGGAAGTCCCGCGTGATCGCCGGGCAGCTGCGCCGCGTGGGCGGCGAGGCCCTGGCCGAGGCCGTGGACGCCCTCGGGGGAGTGCGTGTCGCTCCCGCGCCGGGAGATGAGGATCCGAGCGACGCATTGACCGGCCGCCGCTCGCGCATCGACGTGGTCATCGACGCGGATGGGCGCGCCGGCATGCACGAGTTCCGCGGTCGCCGCGTCATCGCGCTGGACGACATGCCGCTGGCCGTTCCCGCGATCCGTGAGCTCGGCCTGTTCGACGAGGACACGCCGTGGCGTCGCCTGTGGAAGCCTGGGGATCGCGTGCGTGCGGTTGCCCCTTCCGGCGGCGATCCCGTCGTCCTGATCGGCGAGGACACGTACGCCGCGGACGGCGTGCGCATCGACGCCGACGTGTTGCGCTGGGACGTCCCCGTGGGCGTCGGCGTGGAATCGTACCACGTGCGTCCCTCCGGTTTCTGGCAGACACACGTGCGCGGCGCCGAGGTGCTCGCGAACGCCGTGCTTGGAGCCGCGTTCGGCCCGGACGAGGCCGGGGTCGGCCGCGCTGTCATGGAGCTGTACTCCGGCGCGGGCCTATTTTCCGTACCGCTCGCACGCGCCGTTGGGGAGTCGGGGCACGTCGTGACGCTCGAGGGGGACGAGGGCGCCGTGCGTGACGCCGGCGAGAACCTCGCAGCCTTCGACTGGGTGGACGCGTTCGCCGGAAACGTGGATCGCGAGGGCGTCGTTGACCTGTCTGGTCAGCTCGGTGCTGTGCCGGACGTCGTCGTGGCTGACCCGCCGCGTGCCGGCGCGGGAGCGGAGGTGTGCGAGGCGATCGCCGCCACGGGTACCCCGCGCGTCGTCCTGGTGTCCTGCGACCCGGCGGCCGGCGCGCGCGACCTGCGCACCCTCACCGAGGCCGGATACGAGCTCGAATCGCTGCAGGCGTGGGACCTCTTCCCGCACACTCACCACGTGGAGACGGTCTCTGTTCTGAGCCGCTAGCGGCTCCTTCGGCGCTCGAGCATACGCGAGCCCCACGACGTCTGCGTGCGTGCCTCGATCGCGCGGCGCTGATCGCGGTACATGCGATTCACCAGGTCGCGCTCGGACACCCAGCCGACGACTCGTCGATCAACGTCCACGACGGGAAGCGACTGTAGGCCCGTGCGCCGTAGCGCCCCGAGGACCTCGGACGGGGGAGCGGAGGCGGCCACGGCCTCGTCGATGAGAGGCAAATCCGACAGGGGAGCGTCTAGCGATCCGTCCTCCTGCGTGAGCTCGGCCAGGCGCAGTGAGGACACCAGGCCGACGAAACGCCCTTTCTCGTTCGTGACGGGCAGGACGGTCTCCCTCGTGCGACGTAGGGCGGCGATCGCGGACGCGGCGCTCGACGTAGCGGGCAGAGTCTCTGGAACCTGCAGCATCCACTCGGACGCCGCGCGCGTACCCAGCAACGTGCCCTCGACCGGGTCGTCGAGCACGTCCCCGCGGCGACGCAGCTTCTCCGTATAGATCGTCGCGCGGGTGAGGAAACGCGAGGCGCCGGTCGCGATGACGACCGCGAGCATCATCGGAAGGATCAACGAGAACTGGCCGGTCATCTCCACGATGATGAGGACCGCCGTCATGGGAGCGCGCGCGGCACCCGCGAACGCCGCGCCCATGCCGACTACCGCGAAGACGCCGACGGGAGAACCTGACAGGGGAGAGACAACGTCCCCGAAGGCGGCTCCCGCCATCGCGCCGATGAACAGCGTGGGCGCGAAGACTCCGCCCGAGCCACCCATGCCGATCGTGAACGACGTATAGACGGCGCGCCCCAGCATCAGCGCCAGCAGAAAGCCGATCGAGAAGTTCCCAGCGATCGCCTCCTCCTCCAGCGGATAGCCCGACCCGTACATGTACGGGAACGCGACGAGGCCCCCGCCGAGGACGACGCCGAGCACACCCGGGCGCGCCCACTCGGGCAGGTGGGTACGCGCCCACAGCCAGTCGATCGCGTCCTCGCAGGCGTAGAGAATCTTCGAGAAGCCGAGGCCACACAGCCCCGCAACGAGGCCGAGGAGGGCCACCCACCACATGTCCGACATCGACGCGAAGGTCAAGTTGTCGGCGACGCGCACGACCATCTCGTCTCCCTGCAAGAGGCGCGCCACGATCGAAGAAGTCACGGCGGAGAGCACCACGAAGCCGAAGGTCTCGGCCGTGAACTCCACGAGTATGACCTCCAGGGCGAAGACAGCGCCCGCGAGCGGCGCATGGAAAGTCGCCGCGATGCCCGCCGCGGACCCGCACGAGGCCAATAGGACGACGCGGGAGACGGGCATATGCAGCCACGAGGCGATGGTGGAGCCCAGGGAGGCCCCCACCTGAACGATCGGTCCCTCGCGTCCGGCCGAACCGCCCGAGCCGATGGTCAGAGCCGAGGCCAGGATCTTGACGACCGCGACGCGCCCCGGGATGCGCCCGCCCTTGCGGCGCACCGCGAGCATCACCTCGGGAATGCCATGACCCTTTGCCGAGGGCGCGAAGCGCTGGATGAGCGGACCGTACAGGAGGCCCGCGACGGCGGGGGAGAACAGCAGGAACAGCCATGGCGCCCACCCCCACAGCCCATGCGAGTCCCCGATGTGCGTCGTGTACTCCTCGAAGCCCGTCGACACCCACGTCCACCCGCGGATAGCCAGGTTAAAGAGCACGGCGGCAGCGCCGACGACCGCTCCGACAAGCGCTGCGGCAACGCCGAGCAGGGAACGATGGGAGGCGACCGTGTGGCCGACGCGAACGCGCGTCCCCGCAGCCGAGCGCTCGGACCGCGGGGACTGATCGGTGGGGCTCACAGGTTCGCAATCTCCACGTGAATGGGGGTATCGGTGGCGATGCCCCAGACGGTGCGGTAGAAGGACAGCTCCGAGAGCCAAGCGTCCTTGATGTTCTGGGCCGACCGGAAGCCGTGTCCCTCCCCCTCGTAGAGCTTCAGGGCGACAGCGTTGCCCGCAGCGCGCAGGGCCTCGTACATCTCCTTCGCCTGCTCGACGGGCACGACCGGGTCGTCGGTGCCCTGCAGGAGCATGAGCGGCGCCTCGATATCGGCGACGCGGTTGATGGGCGAACGCTGTGCCCACACCGGGTCGGACGGGTCGTCGGTGCCCAGCAGGATCGCGTCGTAATGCGACTCGAACTTGTGGCTGGTCTCCGCCAGCTTCACCAGGTCGGCGATACCGGAGAACGACGCGCCCGCCGTGAAAACGTCGGAGGATGCAAGCGCGTTGAGCACGGTAAAGCCACCGGAGGAGCGTCCGCGGATCGCGACGCGCGCCGGGTCGACGCGGCCCAGGTCGATGAGGTAGCGGGCGCCATCAATGCAGTCCTGGACGTCCATGACGCCCCAGTTGCCGTTGAGACGCTCACGATAGGCGCGGCCAAAAGACGTGGACCCACGGAAGTTCACGTCCAGGACAGCGAAGCCGCGGCTGGTCCAGTACTGGAAGGGCACCTGCAGGCCGGGGCGCGCGGCCTCTGTCGGACCGCCGTGCACGTTGACGATGAGCGGGGGCAGCTCGCCCTCGGGAGCCTCACAGTCCGGGTTGACGGGGGCGTAGTAGAAGCCGTGGGCCTCCTCGCCGTCCTGCGTCTTCCACGTGATCATCTCCGCCGTGGACACGAGGGCCGTGGGGACCTCGGCCTCCGACGACGGACGCAGCACCTTGGTCTTGCCTCGCGACACCTCAATGATCGCCGGGGTGTGCGTGGCTGAGTCGGCCAGGAAAACGACGCGGCCGTCGGCGGCCGCCACGTTACCGATGGGCCACCAGCCGGTGGCCCACTCCTCCGTCAAGCCGTTGTCGATGCGGACGGTGCCGATATGCCAGACCTGGTCCTCGGCCCACGAGCACACCAGATAGTCGTTGTCAAAGTTGTCGTAGGAGTGCAGGCCGAGGTGCCAGTGCGGGTGAGAGAACGCGCGCTTGCCCGGGTGCAGGGCGCGGGTACGCAGGCGCGACGTCCACGCGTTCGGGTCCTCGCCTTCCTTCCACGTGAAGCCCTGGGTGCGGTACAGGTTCGCCCAGCCGGAGGAGTCATCCACGTGGATGAGCTCGCCGTCAAGGGTCCAGCGAGGTTCGTAGACGCACACGCCCGGCTGGTCGACCAGGACGATCTCCTGGTCGATGGCACCCTCGAAGGTCAGGGACGCGACGTGCAGCTGCGAATAGGTCCACGGCATGTTCGGGTGATTCCACGAGAGCCACGCCAGCTTCGTACCGTCGGGGGAGACCGTGGGGGCCTGCGCGAAGTCGGTGGCGTCGAAGACCGGGATGATTGCGTCGTTGTCGCGCGCCGCGGAGCCATCCAACGGGATCGCGACGATCGAGTTCACGGGCTCGCCCTCGCCTGAATGGTCCTCGGCAACCGCGTAGACGAGGTCGCGCACGTCAGCGATCCAGAAGTCGCCGTAACGCACCTTCGACAGGGGAGTCAGCGGACGGACACCCCGGCGCGCATCCGCGGTGTCGAAAGCGTAGACGCGGCCGTCCGTGCGATCGGAGAAGACGATGAGGCCGTGGTGAACCGCGTAGGCCTTGCCGCCGTACTCGTGGACGCGGGTGCCGACGTCGGGCAGTCGGGTGCCGTCGATCAGCGGGAGGACCTCGCCCGTCTCACCGGTGCTCCGGCGGCGCAGGAGCGTACCACGGCCGCCTTGCAGCGGATGCCCCTCCACCCAGTAGGTGTCCGGACCATCGACGCGGACCTGGGACAGGGTGACGGAGCGGGCAGTGAAAGAATCGCCCGTGATCGGTGACTTCCAGATGCCGTGGGGTGCGACGGTGACGGACATAGTGCCTCCTAGATCGGTTGGCGAGCCAATACCTCCATCTTAATGCGCGTCCATGGGGCCTGCGCGGATCGGGACCCGATGCCCCCGTTTTGATCTGTAGGTGAGACGATGGGCAACTACACTAGAAACCATGTCTGGAGCACCAACGACGCGTGACCTGTTGTCGCGCTGTACCGCCCCTCGTGAGCTGCGTCGCCTCGAGCGGGGACAGCTCGATCAGTTGGCGGCGCAGATCCGCGTCTTCCTGATTGACAACGTGTCGCGCACGGGAGGACACCTCGGCCCGAATCTGGGTGTCGTGGAGCTGACGATCGGTCTGCATCGTGTCTTCCGTTCCCCCCAGGACACGATCGTGTTTGACACGGGGCATCAGTCGTACGTGCACAAGCTGTTGACGGGCCGTCAGGACTTCTCGTCTCTGCGCAGTCCGGGAGGCCTGTCGGGATACCCCTCACGCGCCGAGTCTGAGCATGACGTTGTGGAGTCCTCCCACGCCTCGTCCTCCCTCGCGTGGGTGGATGGCATCTCCCGCGAGAAGCACCGCCGCGGGGAGCGCACGTGGACGGTCGGCGTCATCGGCGACGGCGCTCTCACGGGCGGCCTGGCTTGGGAGGCCCTCAACAACATTGCGGCCTCCAAGAACCGTCGCATCGTCATCGTCGTCAACGACAATGGCCGCTCCTACGCCCCGACCATCGGCGGCCTCGCGGAACACCTGGATGCGCTGCGTACTTCCGCCGGATACGAGAAGGCCCTCGCCTGGGGCAAGCAGCACCTCCTCAGCCACGGCACCCCCGGTCGGGCCGCTTACGACGCGCTCCATGGGCTCAAGTCCGGCATCAAGGATGCGCTCATGCCGCAGGTCATGTTCGAGGATCTGGGCCTGAAGTACATCGGCCCCGTCAACGGACATGACATCTCCTCGGTCGAGACGGCCCTGCGTCGGGCACGGTCGCTCGACGAACCCGTCATCGTCCACATGATCACCGAGAAGGGGCGCGGCTACACGCCAGCAGAAGAGGACATCGCGGACCGCTTCCACGCCGTCGGCCCGATCCACCCGGAAACGGGCCTGCCGGTCGCCCCCGAACGCTTCGGGTGGACGGGTGTGTTCGCCGACGAAATCTGTGCCCAGGCGCGGGTACGCGACGATATCGTGGGCATCACGGCCGCCATGATGAAGCCCGTCGGCTTGGGCCCCATGCACGACGCCTTTCCGGGCCGCGTCATCGACGTGGGCATCGCGGAGGCCGAGGCCATCGCGTCGGCCGCCGGCATGGCATACGAGGGAGCCCACCCCGTCGTCGCCCTGTACGCGACCTTCCTCAACCGCGCCTTCGATCAGCTCCTCATGGACGTGGCGTTGCATCGGGCTGGCGTCACCGTCGTCCTTGACCGCGCCGGAATAACGGGCGCGGACGGAGCCTCCCACAACGGCGTGTGGGACATCGCGATGTGTTCGCTGATCCCCGGGATTCGCCTGGCCGCCCCTCGCGACGAGGACACGCTGCGCGCCGAGCTGCGCGACGCCCTCGACGTCGACGACGCGCTCACGGTCCTGCGCTACCGCAAGGGCTCCCTGCCCGACCCGATGCCCGCGCTGCGCACCGACGGGGGAGTGGATGTCCTCCTCGACGAGGCCGGGGCCGACTCGAGCCCGAAGGTTCTCATCGTCGGAACCGGCGCCTGCGCGCCCGACGCGATCGAGGCCGGCCGCCGCCTGGCGGCAGATGGAATCGGCGTCACCGTGGTCGACCCGCGCTGGCTCCTGCCCCTCTCGCAGCGCCTTGTTGACATGGCTGCCGGTTACGACGCCGTCATCAGCGTCGAGGACGGGATCGTCCGCGGCGGCTTCGGGTGGGCACTGCGTGACGGACTGACACAGGCCGCAACGCCCGTGTACTGTCTCGGGGTTCCCCAGGTCTTCCCAGAGCACGGGGAACGGGCCCAGATGATCGCGGACTTCGGCTACGACGCGGACGGGATCGAGCGCGCGGCGCGTGACGCCGTATCCGCGCTCGGGGCGCGCGAAGGCTAGACGCCGAGCGCGTCGCAGATCGGGTCGAGCGTGAGGTCGATCTGCCAGTCGCGTGCGCCCCGCGCCACCATGCGCTCCTCGACCTCGTCGCCCGACGGACGCGACGGGTCCAGGGGAGCCCACGCGAGGTAGCGCTGCACCTGCGGGGCCAGCACAACCTCGGGAGCCAGGCCCAGATCCGACGCGACGGAGGCGACCGCACTGCGCACCGTGCCCAAGCGCGCCGCCGAGGCCTCGTCAATGCGAGCCCACTGCCGAGGCTCCGGGATCGAGCCGGGCTGCACGGGCTTACGCTTGGGAGGCAGCTCGTCCTCCGTCATGGCGGCCACGCTGGCGAGGGCTCGCATCCACTCGTCCTCGAACTGGCGGGCGATGGGGGAGCGGAACTCGCTGATGGACATCAGGGCGCGCTTGTTGCGCGGAGGATTCGAGGCCGCGCGCACGAGCGCGGCGTTACGCACCAGGCGACCGGGGGACATGTCGATGCGACGCGCAATCGATTCGCGCGTCTCCCACAGGGCCTTCAGGACACCCAGGCCGCGGCGGGAGCGAATCTTGCCCGCACCGGGCAAGGAACGCCACCGGTCCAGCTTCGCGGCCGGGGGCGGAACCGTGAGCGCGTAGGCGAACTCCTGCTGCGCCCACTCCCAGCGCCCCATCTGATCGAGTCGCTTCGAGAGGCGATAGTAGAGCTCCGTCAGCAGTTCGACGTCCAGGGCCGCGTAGCGCAGCCACTCCTTGGGGAGGGGACGCACCGACCAGTCCGACGCCTGGTGGTCCTTGACGAGGCCGAGGCCGAGAACCTGCTCGGCGACGGCCGCCAGGCCGAAACGCTCCAAGCCCACCAGGCGCGCCGCGACCTCGGTGTCGAAGAGCGAAGGGGCGCGCAGGCCAACCTGGCGAAGATTCGGCAGATCCTGCAGAGAGTCGTGCAGCAGCCACACGTCCTCCACGCCCGGCTGAAGCACGGACAGGTCGGGCAGGGCATGCGTGTCGATGAGGAACGTGCCGACATCCTCGCGTCGGATCTGCACCAGGTAAGGGTCGGCGCCGTAGCGGAAGCCCTGAGCGCGCTCCACGTCGAGCGCAATGGGACTCGAACCTGCGGACAGAGCGCGGGCGGCCGCTTCGAGGTCGCGCTGGGTGTCAATGACGGCAGGGGTCCCCCCACGCGGCTGCGCGATGAGCTCCGGATTGTCCGTATCGCCCTGCGGCAAGCCGCCACCGTTGTTGACCAGCACTCAGACTCCTTCGAGGTGACGGATGGGGACGATGCCGGCCGTGCGGCGCATGACGTCCGCCCATCCAGACAGATGCTCCCCAAGATACTCGCTGGTGGGCGTCCACGACGCGCGCACCTCGACGAACAGAGACGAGCCACGCAGCTCGAGCCCGCCGAATGTCTCGCTCATTTCGCGCGTCACCGTGCCCGTCATATCGTGGAAACCGGCACCCGCGCCGTCGAGGCAATCGACCATCCAGCCCCACACTCCCTCGGCCAGCATCGGGTCGATAGCCATGTCGGCGTCCACCTGGGTGCGCATCTGGCACACGATACGGAAGGTGCCGTTCCAGCCGATCTGCTCCACGGGATCGTGTAGCACGATCATGCGACCGGTCGACAGGGGCTGTCCAGCAGTGTCCTCGTCTATCGTGCGCATCGCCAGTGCGGCCGTAAACGGCGCCAAACGACGAGGCGGGGGCACCTCTTCGAGGAGGATGTGCGGCAGGTGGTCGGCCTGTCGCAGGGACAGCAGAGCCCGAACAAACTCCTCGGGCACCGCGTTTTCATTCACGCTTAAAATCGTAAAGGTGTCATCTCTTCTTGATGGCCAGACGCGCCGCTAAGGGCCATCTCGATAAGTAGCGGGTACGTGTTCCTCGCAACGTATCGAGATGGCCCCGCGTTTTACAGGCCTCGCGGATTGCGCAGAATGAACGCCGTTCGCGGCCCCACATGGACGACGTCACCGGACTGGTAGTCCTTGTGATCGTCATCGCCAGCCGTGTCGATGACCGTGTGCCACAGGTGCCCATACTTGGCGTCAGGCAGCGTAAAGTCGACCGCCTCCGGCGCGGCGTTGATGAGCAGCAGGAAGTCGTCGTCGAGGATGCGCCGTCCGTTGGCGTCGGGTTCGCGGATCGCGTCCCCGTTGTAGAAGACCATCGTCGAGCGAGCCCACGGCTGGTTCCATTCCTCTTCCGTCATGTGCGTGCCGGCGGGCGTGAACCACTCGATCTCGCCCAGGTCCGACTCGCCACCGCGCTTCGCGGGTCCCTCAAGGAAACGACGCCGACGCATCACCGGGTGATCGCGACGCAGGTGGATGAGGTGGCGGGTGAAGCGCAGCAGCTCGTAATCGTGCTCGTCGAGATCCCAGTTGATCCACGACAGCTCGTTGTCTTGGCAGTACACGTTGTTGTTGCCGCGCTGAGTGCGACCCAGTTCGTCGCCGTGGGCGATCATGGGCACGCCCTGGGAGAACATGAGAGTCGTCAGGAAGTTACGCTGCTGGCGGTAGCGCAGCTCGATGATCTCCTCGTCGTCCGTGTCGCCCTCGGCTCCGCAGTTCCACGAACGGTTGTCGTTCGCGCCGTCCGCGCCGCCTTCGAGGTTCGCCTCGTTGTGCTTCTCGTTGTAGGACACGAGGTCGCGCAGCGTGAAGCCGTCGTGTGCGATCACGAAGTTGATGGACGCCATGGGCTTGCGTCCCGTGGTGCCGTACAGGTCCGAGGAGCCGGCGAGGCGGGAGGCAAAATCGGGCAGCGAGGAGAATTCGCCGCGCCAGAAGTCGCGCACCGTGTCGCGGTACCTGCCGTTCCACTCCGACCACAGGGGAGGGAAACCGCCGACCTGGTACCCGTCGGCACCCACGTCCCAGGGCTCAGCGATGAGCTTGACCTGCGAGACGACCGGGTCTTGGTGAATCAGGTCGAAGAACGCGGAGAGGCGGTCGACCTCGGCGAACTGGCGTGCCAGCGTGGAGGCGAGGTCAAAGCGGAAGCCGTCCACGTGCATCTCTGTCACCCAGTAGCGCAGCGAGTCCATGATGAGTTGGAGGACCTGCGGGGAGCTCATGAGCAGCGAATTGCCGGTGCCGGTCGTGTCGAAATAGTGCTGACGGTCCCCATCCACCAGTCGATAGTACGAGGGGTTGTCGATGCCGCGGAATGACAGGGTGGGGCCCATATGGTTGCCCTCGGCCGTGTGGTTGTAGACCACGTCGAGGATGACCTCGATGTTGGCTGCATGCAGGGCCTTGACCATTGCCTTGAACTCGGACACCTGAGCGCCGGGTTCCTTCGTGGCCGCGTAGGCGTTATGCGGCGCGAAGTAGCCGATCGTGTTGTATCCCCAGTAGTTCGACAGGCCCTTGGCCTGCAGCGTCGTGTCGTTGGTGAACTGGTGGATCGGCATGAGCTCCACGGTGGTGACGCCGAGCTTCGTGAGGTGCTCGATGATCGCCGGGTGCGCCATGCCGGCGTAGGTGCCGCGCAGCTCCTCGGGGACGTCGGGGTGGCGCATCGTCATGCCCTTGACGTGCGCCTCGTAGATGATCGACTCCGAGTAGTCGTGCCCCGGGCTGCGGTCGCCTTCCCAGTCGAAGAAGGGATTGACGACGACGGAATGCATGGTCGCCTTGGCGGAGTCTCCACCCTTGAGGCTGAGGGGATCGTCCGCCTGGTAGGAGAGAAGATCGAGAGAGTCCTTGAGCTGTCCCTCGATGGCCTTGGCGTAGGGGTCGAGAAGAAGTTTGGAGGGGTCGCAGCGCAGGCCGCGTGCGGGGTCCCAGGGGCCCTCGATGCGGTAGCCGTAGCGCTGGCCGGCCCGCACCTGCGGGACGTAGACGTGCCAGACGTAGGCATCCACCTCCGTCATGGGGACGCGCATTTCGTTGAGCTCGTCGTCCAGGAGGCACAGGGTCACCGAGGTGGCGACCGACGAGTAGATCGCGAAGTTGGTACCGGTTCCATCAAAGGTGGCACCCAGCGGGTAAGCCTTACCAGGTCGAGTTTCCATACGGACAAGGGTCGCACGAATGACGCTCGAAGGGCACAAATCCGCCCAAAAATGAGCGTGTGACTTGGATAACGGGCGTTTGGTTTTGCAATCTACCCGCAAGGTCTGTTAAGGTTTTACCCGTTGCGAAGAACGGTCAACGTTCTGAGAGACGCGGATGTGGCTCAGTTGGTAGAGCATCACCTTGCCAAGGTGAGGGTCGCGGGTTCGAGTCCCGTCATCCGCTCGGGCGATTGGCGCAGCGGGAGCGCGCTTCCCTGACACGGAAGAGGTCACTGGTTCGATCCCAGTATCGCCCACGGTCACCCCTTGTAGGGGTTGACGGGCATATGCCCAGCCGCACAAGCGGTGCACGCGGATGTGGCTCAGTTGGTAGAGCATCACCTTGCCAAGGTGAGGGTCGCGGGTTCGAGTCCCGTCATCCGCTCGGGCGATTGGCGCAGCGGGAGCGCGCTTCCCTGACACGGAAGAGGTCACTGGTTCGATCCCAGTATCGCCCAC